>CBDTYP010000085.1:0-10608 GCA_965364645.1 uncultured Gammaproteobacteria bacterium
AGGGAAAGTCCGCGTAGGTTGGGCTGAGCGTAGCGAAGCCCAACGTGACGACCTGGACGTTGGGCTTCGCTACGCTCAGCCCAACCTACGCCGTCTGAGAGGTCCCGTACAGCTTCGCGTATAGTCCCCCCGCCGCCATCAGCGTGTCGTGGGCGCCGGTCTCGATGATGCGGCCGGCGTCGAAGACGTAGACGCGGTCCGCCTGTTTCACCGCGCTCAGGCGATGGGCGACGATGAGAGTCGTGCGGCCACTCAGGAATCCCGCCATGGCCTCGTGCAGGCGCGCCTCCGTCTCGGTGTCCAGCGCCGAGGTCGCCTCGTCGAGGATCACCACCTTCGGGTCCGAGAGCATCATGCGCGCGACCGCCAGACGCTGACGCTGCCCACCCGAGAGGCGAATGCCCTGGCGCCCGATGACGGCATCGAGCCCGCCGGCCATGGCCGCGACGTCGTCCGCGATCTGCGCGGCCGCGAGGGCGCTCCACAGGCTGTCATCATCTATGCCGCGGCCCAGCGTCAGGTTTGTGCGCACGGTGTCGTTCAACAGCGCGGGGTGCTGGAGCACGACGGCGACATTCTCCCTCACCACGTCGAGCCCGATGCGCGTGACCGGGATGCCGTCGAAGCAGAGCGTCCCCGAGACCGGCGGGTAGAGGCCGAGCAGCACCTGCACCAGGGTGGACTTGCCGCCGCCGCTCGCACCAACCAGCGCCACCTTCTCCCCCGGGGCGATCGCGAGGGTGAGGCCGTCGAGCACCATGGGGCCGTGACCGTAGGCGAACGACAGGTCGTGGACGCTTACCCCGACGGTATCGTTAGCCGCGAAAGGATTCTGCTCGTGGGGGTAGTCGGGCTCGGCATGGAGCTGCCACAGACGATTGATGCGGGCCAGCGCGGCCTTCGCGCCGTACCACGCGAACTGAATATTGAGCACCTCCTGCACCGGCGTCATCATGAACCAGAGATAGCCGAATACCGCCATCATCTGGCCGATCGTGAGATCGGAAAAGACCACCAGTAACATGCTGACGGCGCGGAAGACGTCGAAGCCGATGAGAAAGACCATGAACGACAGTCGGTTGGCCGCCTCGCTCTTCCAGGTGAAGGCCGCGCCATGGTTGCGTACATCCCGGGCGTGGCCCGCGACCCGCTCCAGGTAGTGTCGCTCGCGATTGGCGGCGCGAATCGTCTGGATGACGTCGAGTGTCTCGGTGAGGCTCTCCTGGAAGATCTCGAACGCGGCATTTTCGCGGCGCTTGAGCTCTTTCACGCGCTTGCCCATGACGATGGTGAGGTAAACCACCAGCGGATTCATGAACAGGATGAACAGCGCCAGCGGCCAATGCATCCACAGGAGCACTATTGCCGTGCCGACCAGGCTCAGCACGGAGATCAGGAACTTGGCGACGGTCGTACCGACGAAGCTGTCGATGGCGTCCATGTCGGTGACGAAGTGGGATGCGACGCCGCCGCTGCCGAGGGTCTCGTACTCCGCCATGGAGATGCGCTCGAGTCGGCCCAGCAACTCCCGGCGCATGTGATAGACCATGTCTTTCGAGATGCGCGTGAACTCGCGCACCTGCAGCGCGCCGAAGGTCAGGGCGATGAGGCGCAGAATCACGGTGAGAATCAGAATCGCGCAAACGTAGAGCACGGGTCCGTGCCACGAGGGCGGGAAGACTGCGTCGAGGGTGTGCACGACCGCTCCCGGGCGTCCGAGCAGGACCTCGTCCACCAGCAGGGGCATCAGCAACGGGATGGGAATGGCTGCGAGCACCGCCGCGACGGCGATCAGGTGGGCGAACACGAGCGTGCGACGATGCCGCCGCGCGACGCCGACGAGATAGGACCATCCGTAGCGTGGCGAAAGGGCGCTCTCGTCAGCCGCCGTCATAGGCCCGCTTGACCTCGTCGGCGATGATGGCGATGCCCTTCTCCACGACCTCGGGCGACTGGGAGTAGGTGAGGCGGATGCACTCGTGCCTGTGCTCCCAGTCTCCGGCGAGGCCCGGGAAGAAGTGGTGGCCCGGGATGACCAGCACCCCGCGAGCCTTGAGGCGCTGGTAGAGCTCCGCGCTGGTGACGGGCAGGCCGGGGAACCAGAGCCAGAGAAAGATCGCCCCCTCCGGCTTGTGGATGGCGAAATCGCAGCCGGCGAAGTCCCGTCGGATCCACTCGACCGCCCGGCTGGCCTTGTCCAGATAGTAGGGACGGATGACGTCGTTGCTGATGGAGATGATCTCGCCGCTCTCGATCATGTCGACGGTCAGCGCCGCGCCGAAGCCGCCGGTGGTCAGGTTGACGATGGCGTTGATGCCGGTCAGCCCGCGCACGATCTCCTCGTTCGCGATGACGATGCCCGTGCGCACGCCGGGCAGTCCCAGCTTGGAGAGACTCATGCACAGAATGACGTTCTCGTCCCAGACCGGGGTGGCGTCACTGAAGATGATGTGGGGGAACGGGGTGCCGTAGGCGTTATCGAGAATCAGGGGGACGCCGCGGGCGCGGGCGAGCTCCATGAGCTTGCTGACCTCGCCGTCGGTGAGCACGTTGCCGGTGGGATTCGTCGGCCGCGACACGCAGATGGCGCTGACGTCGTCGCCGATGTCGAGGTTGTCGAAGTCGACGTGGTACTTGAACAGGTGATCGCCGAGATGCTCGATGGTGGGGCGCTTGGCGGTGAACATGCCCGCCATGACGCCCTGATCGGCGTACCCGATGTACTCCGGCGTGAGCGGCAGCAGGATGCGCCGCGCTTCGCCGGCCTCGCCGTGCCCGGCGAGCAGATTGAACAGCATGAACGAGGCTGACTGACTGCCGTTGGTCACGGCGATGTTCCGGGCGGTGAGCGGCCAGCCGAATTCCCGCCGCAGCAGCGCCGCGAGGGCCGCGACGAATCGCGCCTCGCCCTGGGGGGGATCGTAGTCGCCGATGAGGCGTTCGAACGCGTCGCCGTCGTCGAGGATGGCACCCATGCGTGCGCGGAAAAGTGCCTGCACCTCGGGGATCCGGCCCGGGTTGCCGCCGCCGAGCATGAGCATGTCCTTGTCGACGGAGAGCGCGTTGCCGAGGTCGTCCATGAGCTGGACGATCCCGGCATCGCTGCTGAAGCTCTTTCCGAAGCTGGAGAATTCCATCGTCACGCGCCGCTCAGGGGGTGCGTTCATTGTAGCGGGCGCCGGCCCGGACACGGGGTCGGCCCGGCATGGCGAGCGCGCTCAGCGCGGAATGGTCGGACCGACTAGGGGATCAGCCAGCCGTTGACCTGCTCGATGTCGGACTCGGACAGGGTCCCCGCCGCCTGCTTCAGATCCAGCCGGTTGACGATGTAGTCGTAGCGGGAGAAGGCCAGATCCCGGCGTGCTTCGAATACCCGGCGTTCCGCGTTGAGCACGTCGACCGAGGTTCGGGTCCCCACCTGGAAACCGGCATCGATGGCTTCCTTGGCGGAGAGGGTGGACTTAACGGCCTGTCTGAGCGCCTTGACCCTGGAGATCTCGGCGATCAGGTTCTGGTACGCCTCCCGCGCCTGGCGTTGCACGGCCCGGCGCCGTCGCTCGAGGTCGTCCAGGGATCGCTGGTACAGATGCCGACTCTCGCGGGTCTGGGAGGTTATCAGCCCGCCTTCGTAGATGGGTACGACGAGCTCGAGACCTACCTGCCCGTCGACGGTCTGATTGTTCGTGGCGATGCCGCCGATGCCGCCGTCGGAGTTGAAGAACTTGGCCTGGCCAGTGAGGTCCAGGGTCGGATAGTGGCCCGACGAGGCGAGCTCGATCCCTTCCTTGGCGTCCGAGGCGGCGTGGCGCGCCGCGGCGATCTGCAGATTCTGGCGCAGGGCCGTCTCGGTCCATTGTTTGATGTCCGCGGGGTCCGGGGGCACGAGTGGCATCGCCTCGCCGAGGGAGGCCAGATCCGTGCTGTACAGGCCGGTGACCTCGCGCAGCGCCTCGCGGGCGTTCTCCAGATCGTTCTCCGCCGCGATGACATCGGCGGTCGCGAGATCGAAGCCCGACTGGGCTTCCTCCACGTCCGTGATGGCGATGAGCCCTACCTCGAAACGCTGCTGGGCCTGTTTGAGCTGCTGGCCGAAGGCCTCCAGGGCCGAGTTCGCGAAGGCCAGGGTGTCCCTGCCCCTGAGCACATCGAAGTAGCGCTGGGAGATGCGCAGCATCAGCTCCTGGCGCGCGAACGCGAACTCCGCGTTCGCCTGCTTGGTGCGGAGATCCGCCTGCTCCATCGCGATGAAGAGGTCGCGGGCGTACACGGGCTGGATCAGGGTGAGATCCGCCTGCTGATCGCCCCAGTCCGTGGTGCCGGTGGGGCCGGTGCCGGATCGTCGCACGTCGGCGTAGTTGTGGCGCACGGAGCCGCCGGCGCTCAGGTTGGGGAGCAGGAACGATAGCGCCTGGGGTGACAGCTCCTGGGCGGCGAGATTCGAGGCCACGGCGCTCTGATACTCGGGATCCGCCTCCAGGGAGATATCGAACAACTCCACCAGCGTGGTGGCCGCGCCTGCCGTACCGCCGTGGATGGCCAGCAGCAGCGCCGCGAGCATCGCTGCCCAGCGGGATTTCACACTCTCAACGGTCCTGATCGATGGCATTGGTACCTTTCCGTTCTGAAGTTTTCCCGAGAGACTCAGAGTACGAAGCGCTCCGGCTCCTCGACGCCCTCCAGCGGAGGCAGGACGGTCTCGAACAGACAGTCGGACACCCACTGGGTCTCGCCGACGCGTGTGATCAGCAAGGCTTCCATGGCGGGCTCCTGCCCGACGATGACGAACAGTCTCCCGCCGACGGCGAGACTGGTCTCGAATGCTTCCTCGATGACGGGCAACGAGCCGGTCACCGCGATTACCTCGTAGGGTCCAGATCGATCCCAGCCGCGGGAGGCATCGCCGAGATACAGATCCACGTTCTCGACCCCGCGCCTGTCGAGCTTCGTCTGGGCGGCGTCCTTCAACGACGGGTGGATCTCGACGCTGGTGACGTGTCCGCCGAGGCGGGCGAGCAGGGCGGTGACGAAACCGCTGCCGGTGCCGACCTCGAGGATGCGATCCATGGGCTCGACCTGGAGCGCCTGCAGCATGCGCGCCTCGACCCGGGGCAGCATCATGGTCTGGTCGTGATCCAGCGGCACGCAGGTGTCCGCGAAGGCCAGATTACGGTAGGCCGCCGGCACGAAGTCTTCCCTCGGCACCCGCGCCATGAGATCGAGCACTTGTTGATCCAGGACGTCCCACGTCCGGATCTGCTGCTCTACCATGTTGAATCGCGCCTGCTCGAGGTCCATGAAGGTCATCCAGAATCAAAGCCCGGGAATCGACACCAGGTGCCGACGCCGTTGACGGGCGAACGTATCCACAAAGTATAATTTAAAGTTCTTTCTCAGGCGAGGAAGAGTAAACAATTGTTCTACAGCGAATTTTCCAGATTGTGACTCAGTCCCCACTACCAGATCCGGCGCCCGGGGAGACCCCACAGGAACCCCGTGCCTGGGAGCTCGGCGGGCCGGATTCGGCCTCCGGGCCCCCATTTCGCGCCCCCGTGCCGTCCGGCGGCCGGGAATGAAAAAGTTTAGCAGGCGAAATGCCGTTTCGAGGGACGACGCCATGGCCCGGGGCGCCACGCCTGTGTCGCAGTCGTCACTTCGGCCCCACTCCGGCCTTTCCAGGGGCGTCGGCGGGTGAGCCGCGAGACCGCGCGCCGGGTACGGCTACTCCTGGCCATCCCCGCCGGGCTGGTGCTGGCCTGCATCGTCCTGGACATCTATCTACTGCTGGCCGCGAGCCTGTCGCCCGCGCGCCTGGTACTGGTGCTGGTCATCCAGGGGGTGATCCTGATCACCGCCATCGCGCTGTTCTGGACCTGGCTCGAGACCCGCGTGCTCCACCCGTTGCGGGCGCTGGAGGACGATATCGATCTGATCGCCCACGGTAATCCTCACCACACCGCGGAGCCGCCGGCGGGACACGGCTTGGGGACCCTCCCCGAGGCGGTGAACCGGCTGGCGGCGGAGCTCTCGCGGTGGCGCCTGGACACCAGCAAGGCCATGGAGTCGGCACGCGCCCGCTCGGAACGGCGCAGCGCGCGCCTGGAGGCCATCCTGCGGGATCTCAGCGAGGCGGTCATCGTCTGTACCGAGCAACACCGGGTGGTGCTCTTCAACGCCGCGGCGGCGGATCTCGTCGTCGGTGCCGGACCGGGCGCCAAGCTGGGGGTTGGACGCATGCTGACTGCGGTGCTGCAGCCGGCCGGCCTGCGGGGCGCCCTGACGGAGCTGCTCCGCCGCCACGGGGACGGCTTCGACGCCGGCGGCGTCGTCACCTGCGACTGCGCCTTCGCGGATGGCTCCCGGGAGCCCGTGTCCGGGCGCATGCGGCTCGTCATCGAGCACGATGGTGCGACCAGCGGCTACGTGTTGGTGCTCGGCGGCGGCGATGCCGCCGTCCCCGCCGGGGAGCGGGCCCCCCGGAGGGCCATCGATCTGCTGGAACGGCCCGTGTTCTACGACTTCGATCTCTTCGAGAAGGATCACGACCGGGATCTTCTGGACACGCCCCTGCGGGATCTCAACCTGGTGGTATTCGACACCGAGACGACCGGCCTGGAGCCATCCCGGGGCGACGAGATCGTGCAGATTGCCGGCGTGCGGGTGCTGAACGCACGGGTGCTCGAGGACGATCGCTTCGACGAGCTGGTGAACCCGGGCATCCCCATACCGCGGGCGTCCACCCGTATCCACGGCATCAGCGACGACATGGTCGCCGGCGGAGAATCCGCTGCCGAGGTCCTGCCGCGTTTCCATGCCTTCGTCGGCGACGCGGTGCTGGTGGCGCACAACGCGGCATTCGACATGAAGTTCCTGAGGCTCAAGGAGGCCGACATCGGTCTCCGCTTCGAATCTGCGGTGCTCGATACCCTGCTCCTGTCGGTAGTCCTGCAGCCCGGTCACACCGCGCACACCCTGGACGCTATCGCCAACCGCTTCGGGATCGAGAACTGGGATCGCCACTCCGCCCTGGGGGACTCCGTGACCACGGCGGAGGTACTCGTCAGCATGATCGACGTGTTGGAGGCACGGGGGATCCGCACCCTCGGCGAGGCCCTGGAGGCCTCGGACCGGGTATACGAGATCAAGCGACTTCAGGAGAGGTTCTGAGGTCTGCCGGCTTCCGCCCGCGCGCTCAACGCTTCTCGCCGACGGCGAAGTCGGCGGGGGGCTTCACGACCTCCAGCTCTCTGACGACATCCTCGTCCGGCTCACCGGCCGGTTCCTTGGGCTGGGGCGGCTCCGCGTCGGCGGCGGGCGCGGAGATCCTGGATGGTGCGGACTGCTCCTGAGCGCTGCTCTTCCGGCCCCGACGGGGCAGGGAGTGGCCGGACGGATCGGTGAAGCGGCTGTTCAGGGTCTGCACGTAGCTGTCGGCTTCGCCGAGGACCTGGGCGATACGCTTGCGGGTGGCGGGTGACCAGCCCGTGGGCTCCGCGCCGAACATCGGTTGCCAGGGGCTGGTGTTCTGCTCGAAAGCCCGTTGCATCCACTCCATCAGGTCGTCGTCGTAGTCCAGCTTGCGCATGGACGCGGCCACGCCGCCGGCAGCCAGGCGCCGTATCCGGAAGTGCACGAAGCCCGCGCCCACGACAAGCGCGGCGATACAGATGGCCATGACTGCCGGGTGCTGGGTGAGCCAGGTGAACCACGGCGCGGAGAACTGGAGACCCTGCCAGTGCCCTGCCCAGATGCTTGCGCCGAGGAGTCCCGCCGCGATAGCGCCGAAGACAATTCCGTCGAGCCACAGGACGCGCCGCTTCCAGCGCCGCCGGGCCTCTCTCAGGGTCGGCACCACCTGCTCCTCGATGGCCCGCGCGGTCTGCTCCAGCACGCCGATGATGCGGTAGGCACGCTCCACCTCCACCTGATCGATCCGATCGAGAATCTCGTCCATATCCGCCGCGCGGCGGGACTCAAAACGCTCGCGCAGGGTGGGATTCTCGATGGGGATCGCCGCGTCCAGATCGTAGATGCTGAAGAAGCGGCCCGCGGTGAGGCCCTTCTGGGCGAGCGCCCGCTGCCAGGCGCCGAATACCTCTTCCGGATTGTCTTCCCGGGCCGCGTTGTCGATCTGATTCAATATGTACAGGAACTTGTTGGCGTCCGGGCGCCGTACCGTGCTCGCCACGAGATGCTCCAGCGTGTCCTGCATGGCGCCGGGCTCCGGGTGGCGCGCGTCGAAGAACACCAGCACGAGATCCGACAGATCGACGATGTGGTCGGTGATCTTCAGGGTCGCCGTGCGCTGCTCATCGGCGTCGAAGCCCGGGGAGTCGATGACGATCTTGCCGCGCAGGTGCTCGCTGTGGCAGGTCTTCAGCTGGAGATAGGAGTCCAC
This sequence comes from uncultured Gammaproteobacteria bacterium, assembly GCA_965364645.1. Lineage (GTDB taxonomy): Bacteria > Pseudomonadota > Gammaproteobacteria > HK1 > HK1 > JAABYT01. The sequence goes on from CBDTYP010000085.1 coordinate 8,396, forward strand.
GCGGGACCCTTCTCCAGCCGCGACGGCCTCGAGCTCACGGCTCATCTGGTAGAAGGGGAAACGGGGATCGGCATCCAGCGCGAGCCCGGGCAGCACCCGCTGCACGTCGTCGTTGCTGTAACACATGACCGTGAACTTGTCGTCGACCGCCTGGTTGCCCGTCTGCTGGAGCTTCTCGCCGAGGTAAAAATTGATGAACGTGGATTTACCCGAGGAGAACGTGCCCATGACGGAGATCATCGGCCACCAGGGTACCCGGGTCGTGAAGGATGTGGTGTCGTCCAGCAGACCGAGGCGATAAGCTACGCCATCGAGCACCCGGAAGCTCTTCACGATCTGCAGCAGAAGGGGATTCTCCTGCGCCAGATGCGATCGTAGTTTCTTGATGCGTTGCTGCAGCGCCGATGGTCGACCAAACATGGGGAGTCTCTACATATGACTGGGCGCAGACATTCTAGCACCCTGCCGCCCGCCTCGATCCACCCGCGCGGCGCCGCGCATCGGGGATCTTGAGATGCGCTTTCCGACCCCCCTGACAGGCGCGCGCCTCATCAAGCGATACAAGCGCTTTCTCGCTGACGTGACCCTGGATGACGGCACCGCGCTCACGGCCCACTGCCCCAACACGGGCTCGATGCTCGGCTGTCAGGCGCCGGGCTCCAGAGTGTGGTTGAGCCGTTCCGACAACCCGAAACGCAAGTATGCGTATACCTGGGAGCTCGTGGAGGCGGAAGGCGGGGCGCTCGTCGGCATCAACACGGGGCGCAGCAACGCCCTGGTCCGGGAGGCCATCGAGTCCGGGGTGATCGGCGAACTCGGCGGCTACGACGAGATTCGCGCCGAGGTGCGTTACGGCAACGAGAGGAGCCGCGCGGACTTCCTGTTGAGCGGCGGCCCGAGTGGCGGCGACAGCGACTGCTATGTCGAAGTGAAGAACGTGACCGCCGCGGTGCGCGATAGTGTCGCGTTGTTTCCCGATGCGGTGAGCACCAGGGGCACGAAACACCTTCGCGAGCTGATGGGCGTGGTGCGTGAGGCGGGTCAGCGCGCCGTCCTGTGCTTTTGCGTGCAGCGTATGGATGTCGGCGAAGTACGTCCCGCCGACGACATCGATCCGGACTACGGTCGGACGCTGCGCGAAGCGTTGAGCGCGGGCGTGGAGGTCGTCGCCTACCGGGCGGACATGCGCCCGGATGCCGTCGCGCTGGCCGAGCGCATCCCCGTCGTGTGTCCCTGAACGGGCGCGCCCGCGGCGCGGGCTATGACGTCCCGCGCACCCAGTGCCCGGACTTACCGCCGGACTTCTCCATGAGGCGCACGTCGCCGATGGTCATGCCCCTGTCCACCGCCTTGCACATGTCGTAGACCGTCAGCAGGGCGATCTGGACGGCGGTCAGCGCCTCCATCTCGACGCCGGTGCGGCCCACGGTCTCCGCCGTGGCCCTGCAGAGGATGGCGGAGCCCGTCGGGGCGGGCGCCAGCTCGATCTCGATGCGGCTGAGGGGAAGGGGGTGGCAAAGAGGAATAAGCTCGGCCGTGCGCTTCGCTGCCATGATCCCGGCCACCCGGGCGACGCCGAGCACGTCGCCCTTCTTGTGGCTGCCGTCCACGACGAGTGCCAGAGTCTCCGCGCCCATGTCGATGCGTCCCTCCGCGACCGCCACCCGCCGGGTCTCCGCCTTGTCGCCCACATCCACCATGTGCGCATCCCCGGCGGTGTTAAAATGCGTGAGTCGAGACATCAGGTTTCTCACTCCAATCAACGATATGGCGGTTACAGTAAAGTACTTCGCGAGCCTTCGCGAGCACCATGGTTCGGACAGGCAGCTCGAGGCGCCCGGGGAGGGCACCACTGTCGCCGACATCTGGATCCGGGCCGGGGGCGGCGAGAAGCTGCCGGAGAACGTGCTGATGGCGGTCAATCTGGAGTACGTGGACTCCGATCATCCCGTAGCGGACGGCGACGAGGTGGCGTTCTTCCCCCCCGTAACGGGGGGTTGAAGAAATCAGGGTCAGAGACCTATTTTGAGGTGACCGAGTCTCTGAGCCCGGTCACCTCAAAATAGGTCTCTGACCCTGATTTCTTCAACCGCCGTTGGCGGTGTCGATGGCCGCCGCCACTCGTTCCCTGATGCCGTCGAAGCTCTCCGGCGCGAGGGGGCGGTTGCCCGCGTCGGTGAGGAAGAACACGTCCTCGGCGCGTTCCCCGAAGG
>CBDTYP010000086.1:0-10540 GCA_965364645.1 uncultured Gammaproteobacteria bacterium
GGGAATTGGCGAGGTCTACCTCGGTGAGGAGACGTTCCGTCGGGGCGTCGGCGAGTACCTGTCGAGACATGCGTACGGCAACACGGAGACGTTCACGCTCTCGGCCTCCTACCCGGCCAACACACCGCCCGAAGTGTCCGCGGGCAGCAGCGGCGGGAGGGTACGCGCCTCGGCGACGTCCGCGACGAAGGGCTCGAAGAGTCCTTCCTTGAAAGGCAGGCCGTATCCTGCCCGGTCGAGACGCGCGCGCAATTCGTCCGGCTCCGGCAGGCCTCGCTGACGCAGCCTCTGGGTCGCGGCGCTCGACAGATACCGGGAGGGAAGATCGAAGCGCGTGATGACACCGTCGGCGACGAGCGTCTCCAGATCGGCGGCGACGGCTTCGCTGGCCGCGAGGGCGGCCTGGGCGTCGGGCGCCTCCAGGAGCAGGATGTGATTCGTATCCGGCACCCCCAGCTGGGCGTGCAGGTGCCTGTCCCGCGCCATCACCGATTCGGGAATGGGACTGAGCGCAGCGATATCGTCCTCCCAGTGCGCGCCGTCGTGGCTCAACAGGTATACGAGTGCCACGGCGCCGGCCGCCAGCACGAGACCGGCCCACGCCCTCCCCGGCCGCGGACGACGCTTGTAGCGATCCGAGATTGGTGTCGGGTAGCGGGGCGCGAACGTATCAGGGAGCCAGCCCACGAGTCCCCAACGGGTGCAGGCGGCGGCCGCCAGCAGGCCCGCGACGGCGAAGGTCGCGAACTGCGTGAGTCCGGGAAAGTCCGTGCCGGACATGGCCAGGTAACCCATGGCGGTGGTAATCGCGCCGAGGCGTATGGTTGGCCAGACACTATCGAGACTCCGGCGCGGATTCTCGCCGCCGTTCAGATGACTGAACAGGTGGATGGGATAGTCGATGGCGACGCCGATCACCGTGATGCCGAAGGCGAGGACGATGCCGTGGATGGCGCCGAAGATGCCGTTCACCGCCACGATGCCGGCGGCCACCGCGGTCAGCAGCGGCAGCCCGCCGATGGCCAGCAGACGCACGGAACGATAGCCGACGAGCAGAATAAAGAGCGCCGCCACCCCCGCCATGATGCCCAGGCGCCGTGTATCGGCGCGGACTATCTCCCGGGACGTCACCGCGAACACCCCCGGGCCGCTCAGGCCGAGCACGATGGATCCATCCTCGCCGGCGGCATCGCGGATGATCGCTTGCGCCGCCTCCTGGGCATCCATATCGAATCCCGGTGCGCGGGTCTGGGCCAGAAGCAACGCGTGCTCGCCGTCCGCGTCGAACCACACGCCCCGGTAGGCGCGGGGCTGTCCCTGGCCGCGCCACGCCAACAACATGGCGCGCATTTCCGCCGTTGGATCCCGGCTGAGCCACGGCCGGTCGAAGTAAGGGACCGGGGAAGCCAACTCCCGCAAGCGCGTGCGCAGCGCATCGGCGAGGGAGGCCGCGGTGAAACGCTCGGAACGCACCCCGGGAGCGAGGAGGTAGCGGTAGGCGAAAAGGCGATCGCGCTCGGCGTCATCGAAGAGCTGCTCGCCGTTGGCGACGCGGACGAACGCGCCGCTCGCCCGCAGGCGCGCCGCCAACCGCTTGCTGGAAGCCGCGAGCGCGTCGCGTGCGGCGACGCCCTCGGCGTGACCGAGGGTGATGATAGTCAGCCGCGCCACCGGTCCTTCGCGCAGTTCGTTCATCAACAGCCGCTGGGTCGGTGTCGCGGCCCGGGGCATGAACGACGTCATGTCGTTGCGTACCGTAGTCCCGAAGGACGCCCAGAGGAGCGCCGCGGTGAGCGCGGCCAGCCACAGGCCGGCGCCGAGACGCTGCCTACTCACCCGCGGCATCCACCGTCATCACGCTGCGATCGCCGCTGGCTTCCAGGGTCTCCACCCGCAGCACCCTTCCGCCGCTGCCCTGCATGACTACCGCGCTCAAATGTTCCGCCAACTCCGCCTGGCGCGGGGTCAGTCTCAGACGCCATGCGTCCATGGATCCGGTCAAGGTCAGGTCGAAGTAACGGCTCAGGGTCTCGACATCACCTGCCAGAGTCCCGCGATAGGATTCCACGAACGCGCGCAGGACCGGATGCTCGTCGATCGAGAGTTCGCGACGGCGCCCGTCCGGAAGCTCGATGGTGAGGTTGTCGCCACGCACCTCGTAGATCTCGCTTTCCGGATCGTCATACTCCTTCCTGACGTAGTCGGGCGATCGATAGCGCACCGTCCCTTCCAGCACCAGCGGCTCACTTAGTATCGAGAGGTACTTGCGTTCGGTGAACCTGCCCTCGGCGGCGTGCACATTCGAGAGTGCGCTCATTACCTGCGAGAGCTCCGCATCGGCGGAGGCCTGCGTCCACGCCGTTATCGGCGTGAACAACAGAAGCGCGTACAGCATCGATGCCACCCGGCGGCGGATGCCTTCAGCTTTCACCCCAGAAGTCATAGAAGTTGAACCAGTTGTAGGGTTCCAGTCGTGCGTAGTGCTCGAGTCGATCCGCGTAGCGTTGCGTCCACATATGGACATCCTCTTCACGATGCGTGCGCCGGATCGTCACCTCGTCCGCGAACATCTCGAAGTGCAGCGCATAGCGATTCTTCCCCAGATAGAGCCCGAAAAACAGCTGCACCGGGACCTCGAGCACCGACGCGAGTAGCATCGGGCCCGCCGGGAAAGTCGCCTCGCGGCCGAGGAAGCGACACCGGGTCGTGCGATCGCCCTCCACGAATCGATCACCGAGGATGCCGACCAGCTCGCCACGGCCGAGGCTCTCCTTGACCCGCAGCAGGGAATCGAGCCCCCCGAGGGGGATGATCGATTCCGAGAAGTGCGGATTCAAAGTGTAGATGAGGCTGGTGATGGTGGCGTTGTGTTCCTCGTACATCAGGACCTTCACGTCGACGCGATCGTCGACCATGCCGAGCATGCGCATGACTTCGAAGCTGCCGACATGGGCGCCGAGGAGGATGCAGCCGCGGCCATCGGCCGCCTGTTCCACCGCGGCGTCGAAGCCGTGCAGACTGAGCTCGAAGCGCGGGTAATCGCCAGCGACGAAGTACACCCGATCGAGAATTGTGCATGCGAAGCAATGTATGTGACGGAGAACGCTCCACCAGCCGACGTCCCGTCCCCGCACCCTCGAGAGAAATTGACGGGACGCGCGGCGCTGCTCCGCCGCGGTCAGAAAGAAGTACAGCGTTATCGGATAGAGGATCGGGCGTGCGGCCCAGCGCCCTATCCTCAACGTGATCCATCCGATCAGGCGCACGAGGAACGGACTGCCCCGTTCGGACTGCCGGTTCCAGCGGGTGCTCACGGCGCACCCTGACCGAGGTCCACCACCAGGCGGCCGGATGCCAGTATTCCGCCCTCCAGAGAGCACTCGAAATCGATCTGCGTATCGCCCGCCTCGTGCAACGTGATGCCGAAGTTCTCACCCGGGCGCAGCGGCGACGCGAACTTCAGCGAGACGACACGTTTCAGCAGCACCGGCCCCCGGCACTCTTCGACGGCACGCAGCACTTCGTCGAGGATCAGCGCGCCGGGCACTATGGGATTGCCAGGGAAGTGTCCCGCGAGCGCAGGGTGGTCCGTCGCGATCACCCTGCGCACTTCGAAAGTCACGGCGCCGCTCGGAGTTGTTCCAGCAGCCGTGACAGCGCCTCGCGGGGCAGCTTGCCCATGGCGTTGCGGGGCAGGCTGTCCACCATGTAAAGGGGCCGCGGGAGAAAGACCGGGTTGATATGCTGGGCGAGCGCCGCGAGGACATCCTTCTTCTCGAGATCCGGCGCGACCACCAGCGCCGTTACCCGCCACACGTCGTCCTCTACCTGATCGTCCGGCATGATGAATACGCCGTCGCGCACACCCTCGATGGCGTTGAGCTTGAGATTGAGATCGCTCAACGATGCGCGGTTCCCGGCGATGTTCACCAGATCAGCGTGTCGGCCGAGCAGCTTGAAACGCGCATCCGCCCGCACCTCGATGAAGTCGTTCAACGGCACCGGCTCGGGTAGATGGTCGGCATTCACGAAGACGATGCCGTCGCGCTCGTGGGATCCCATGCCGTCGTAGAATCGCCAGAGATCGCCGTCCACGGTGCGCCGGGTAGCCATGGACCCCGCCTCCGTGCAGCCATAGATCTCCAGGACCTGGCAGGAGAACATCTCCTCCGCACGCCGGGCGAGCTCCACCGACAGCGGTGCGGTGGCGGAAACGATGCGAGACAGGCGTGCCCAATCCAGGCCGGATTCGACACACGCGCGCAGATGCGTCGGCGTCGTGAACATGCTCCGCGGTTCCGGGAGCTCCAGGATCGCCTGTTGGACGTCCGCCGGAAAGAAGGGATGCCCGGCATGCACACACAGCCCCGCGGTCAGCGGGAGGACGATGCTGACCTCGAGGCCGTACATATGCTGCGGCGGGATGGTCGCGACGATCGCCTCGCGCGCGTTGCTTTCGAGCGCTAAGCGCCGGCGGGCGAGCCCGAGTCCGTTCACCAGATCACCCCAGCGCTTCGGATTCGGGTTCGGCCTCCCGGTGCTCCCGGAGGTGAACACGATTGCCGCGATGAGCCCCGCGGGGATCTCCGGTACGGCCCCACCGCCTTCCGCCGCGGAGGACCCGTCGAGGGTCACGGCATGGTGCGCGAGCCCCCTGATCTCCGTGGGCTCGTCCGCCAGGCAATAGCTGCCCGCGTAGTCCGCGGCGAGCTCCTCGATAAGCCGGGGCGCCCTCCCCGGCGGCAGGAGCGTGGTCTGGCCGCGCACCATGGCCGCCGCCAGCGCCACCATGAATGCGTAGCGGTCGTTACAGAGGTTAATCGCGAAGGGCGCCTCGGGCAACGCGTCGGCCAGGCGTCGAACGTGTGCGAGGCAGGCTTCCCGGTCGACCACCCGGCCGCGCCACAAGGCGACGGGCTCACCCGGAGCGTGAGTCAGCAGAGGAAAGGTGGGGGAGTCCGCCATGTCCAGATCTTCTCAGCGTGCGAGGGTTCGCAGATCGGTGCTGGTGAGTAAACGGCAAAAGGCCCGAAAGCTCAAATGCTCGTGATCGGGGAGACACACGAGACGCAGGCGATACTCGATGACGAAGAACAGGAGAACGAACCCGTAGTTCAGACAGTTCGTGAACAACGACCATATGTGCACCGGCGCGAACAGCGCGAGTGCGATGGACTCGAGCGCGATCAGTCCGAAGAAGACGGTCCACGCAACCGTGACACGGCGGGTGTATCTCGCCACCGCCGGGTCCAGCGTACCTCGCCAGAGGGCGGCGACCCGCCCCACCAGTGGCATCGCGCCGGGCAACAGGGTCCGCCAGAACAGCACCATCATGGCGAGATTGATGAGGACGGGCGGTACAAACATGAGAGCCATGGCATCGCCCCACCACCACAGACCGACACCGGCCGCGAGCAGGCCGCCGAACAGCAACGCGGCAAAGGTGCTGCGCCGGGCCAGTCCCGCCACGAGCCCCAGGGCGGCCGCGACCAGCCACAACCCGCTCACGAGCATCGGCCGATCGAACGCGAACGACAGGTGGATGAAGACGGGATAGGCGGACAGAGTGACGAGAATCAGAAAGATCTTGATCTTCGAGTGCCCGTTATTTGACGCGGTTTTCCTCAACGTGGCGGCTCAGCGCACGCAGGGACGCGAAGATCCGGGTATTGTCATCGTCGTCCGAGCGGATCTGGAATCCGTACTTCATCGAGACGGCGAGGGCAATCTCCAGGGCGTCGATCGAATCGAGGCCCAGTCCCTCGCGGAACAGCGGCTCCTCCGGATCGATGTCCTCCGCGCGAACGTCCTCGAGGTTCAACGCCTCGACAATGGTGGTCGCGACTTCCAACTCCAACGGCGAAAGATCTGCCATAGACAACTGCCAAGAGATATACCGCGGCGAAGCTGAACCCCGCCGGTCGAACAAACGAACAGCCTACTCGGTCAAAGAAGCAGGAACCCTGGATTTCCACGCCGGTAACGTGCGGGGAATATATCACAGGGGCCCCCCGGGGCCGACTACCCTGCCCGGGCGCGGCGCATTGCGTTCCGAGGGTCAGACCCCTAGGATTTGCGCCATGATCCCGATGCTGCCGGGCCACGCAATCTGGCGGGTCCCGCGGGCCTATCGACACTCTCGGCGACGCACACATGCAACCGTTCACTGCAGAATTCGCATCCGTAGACAGCGCCACGGCGCTGCTGGACGACCCCCACGTGCTCGCGCTCATCGAGTTCGGCGGCAACGGGCGGCGGGACGCGGATCCGCGCCGAATCGGGGTCGGCCTGCCCCAGCTGGGCGCCGCCCCCGTGGTGGAGGTCTGGAGGAGTGCGAGTCCGGTCGTCTCCGGTACCCGCGGGGGCGTGTCCTTCAGCAAGAACGAGCAGGTCCTGCTCGGGCACCTGTCGGTCGACGAGCGGGACTTCGAGAGTCTCGAGGAGGCGAGCCGGCAGGCCTACGAGACGATCCTCCCCTTCGCCGGCGACATGGGCTTCCCCCACTACCTGAGAATCTGGAACTACATCCCGGACATCAACGGGGAGATCGACGGCGTCGAGCGCTACAAGCGCTTCTGTACCGGACGGCACGCCGGTCTCGAGAAGTTCGCGTTCCCCGAGAGCCAGCTGCCCGCGGCCAGCGGGGTCGGCAGCTCCTCGGGTCAGATCCTCATCTATTTCCTCGCCGCGCGGGACTCGGGAGTCCAGTTGGAGAACCCGCGTCAGGTCAGCGCCTTCCACTACCCGGCCCAGTACGGCCCGAAGAGTCCCGCTTTCTCCCGGGCCATGGTCAAAGACTGGGGCGGAGGCAAGCATTTGTATATCTCGGGCACGGCCAGTATCGTCGGGCACGAGTCCAGGCACCGTGACGACGTGCTGCCGCAGCTGACGGAGAGCCTCCGCAACATCGACACGCTGGTGCAGAGCGCGGGCAGTGAGCACGGGGTCGGCATCGGCTCCCTGGCGGAGCTGTCCCAGCTCAAGGTCTACGTGCGTGACGGGCAGGATCAAGGATTGATCCAGGAACACCTCGATGAGCAGGTCGGCGGGAACGTGCCGGTCATCTATCTCGGGGGCGATCTCTGCAGGCGGAACCTGTTGGTGGAGATCGAGGCCCTCTACGCGGGTTGACGGAATGCCCGTCGCTCATGGGGCCTCTGCTCATAACCCGCTGTATTTCTGGGACTTATTCGTCTACCTTTGTGCCAGTGAGACCTCTCGATATCGACGCATCATGAGCGACACCAACACCCCGCCGACTGCGCGCCTCGCGGCGCTGGCGCTGCTCGCCGGGTGCCTCGTCCTCGGCGGCTGTGCCACACCGGCAGCGACCGAGGCCATGATTCCCGAGACCGCGAGCGTGGAGAAGACCCACCCCTACTCCATCAACGTCGAGGTCACCGGCGGCCGCGCCACCGAGCCCACCGGCACGCCGCAGATCGCCAACGAAGCCTTCGACGATGCCATCACGGAGACCCTGGAGAAGACCGAGGCGTTCGCCCGCATCCACGACGAGAAGACCGGCAACTACGAGCTCAGCGTGATCATCTTCAACGTGCAACATCCGCCGGCCGGCGAAAGGGCGACGGTCACCGTCGAGACCGGCTGGACGCTGACCAACCGGCTGACGGGAGAGATCGTCTGGCAACAGGCGCTGCGCTCCACCTACACCGCCTCCAGCGGCTCCGACATCACCTCCGTCGGCCGCCTGCGCAAAGCAGCGGAAGGCGCGGCAAAGGACACCATCAAACAAGGCGTCACCGAGATCACCCGCCTGGACCTCTAGAGAAATCCGGGTCAGAGACGCATTTCTAGGTTTGCAGCTTGGGGAACCAGTAGACCCTCAGCAGTCCCGCGCTGGCCAGGCTCTGCATTAGCTGGAGGTGCTGGTCTTCCGTCAGCTCGGGGAACTTCGCCGCGACTTCCGATACGAGAAACGAGCCGCGCTGGGTCTCGAGCCAGCGCAGGATCGGCTCACACCGGGAAGGCATCTCGATCTCAGACATAATCTGATTCACGCTGCGATCGTAGATCTCGACACTCGCCAGAATACTGTCGTCATCGCTGCCCGGAGGCGGATCGCCGATGATCAATCTCGAGTTAGGGGTATGCTGCACGCGGCTCGAGGCGTTCATCATCGCGATCCGCCGCGCCTCGGGCATCTTGGGACTTGCCACGAGGCCGGGGGCGAGCGTGGACACGAGCCCCGGAAGCCCCGCCAGGAGCTCTTCCGCTCGCTCGGTGGCGGAGTCCACCATCTTGCCTGCTCCCCACGCGCCGTAGAGCGGGCGGCGCCACTCGGGATCCTGCAGCAGCAACAGGCGCAGCTGCTCGAGCACGGACTCGGCCGCACTCGGCGGCTCCATGCCGATGCTGACGGCGATGGAATCACCCTCCGCCTCGGTGCGGTGCCACGTGCCCCGCGGCATGTACAGCACGGTGCCCGGGGTCATCTCCACGGTGCGGAACTCCGCCCCCTCCCAGTCTGGAAAGCCATCGGTGGCCTGGGGGTAGTGATCGTCCATGGGTCTGCTGCCCGCTATGTACTGGGACCCCAGGGGATGGGGCAGCTCCGAGACCGGCGCGACGTCGAACTTCTTGTTGCCGCGCAGCTGAATCGAGAAAATATCCACAGTATCGTAGTGACAGCTGATGCCTCCGTCGGCGGGAGACGCGAACACGCCCGCGCGGGCACAGCCCTCGTTGACGCCGAGCTCGAACTCCAGCTGTCTCACCATCTGCTGAATGTCGGGGAAATACGGACCCACATCGGTCAGATAGACCGAGAGGCCGCACCGGTACGGCGCGGCCGCTTCGATCCCCTCGACAGGCACCATGTGACCGGACCTGTCGTCGCCGAAAAACGAGACGACCCCCTTGTAGCGACCTGACAGCGAATCGAACTCGTTGAGCTCCGCGTCGAGCAGCGCCGCCGGCAGACGCTCTCTGTCGCCCTCCGACACGAAGACGCGGTTCGGCCAGTAGTCGGCGAAGAACGTGTCCAGGGCTTCGGCGCCAAACAACGCGGGAAGAATCTCGGGCTGGGTACTCATCAACGTATCTCAGGGACTGCTCGGCGGAGCACCGTTCTCGATGGCGTCCTCGTGGCTGGTCTGAAACTCTTCCACCTGCTCAGCGACTTCGTGCACATCCTCGAAGCTCGCGACGTGAAACAGCGCTTCACCCTCGAGCACCATGGGCAGCCTGCTGCAGCCGATGACGATGCCCCCGAAGGGTGCGCGCACGACACTCTCGGTGTCGCCTATGGGCTCGGTCACGGTTCCCAGCTTCTCGTCCTGCTGGACGCGGGCGCCGAGACTCACGGTGCCGCGGAATATACCACTTGCGGGGGCCCGCACCCATGAGCTGGATCGGGCCACGAAGGGCTCGGCGGACGGGCGTTTCCGGCCCCGGGCCGGCGCCAGCATGTCGAGTCCCCGCATGACGTTGACTATCCCCTGGACCCCGGCGCGGATGGAGACCTCGTCGAAACGCAGCGCTTCGCCGGCCTCGTAGAGGAGCATGGGCGTCCCCAGTGCCGCCGCCGCCTCGCGGAGCGACCCGTCCCGGAGATCGGCGTTGATGAGCACGGGGACACCGAAAAGACCTGCCAGGCGCAGGGTCTCCGCGTCGTCCAGATGCCCGCGTATCTGGGGCAGGTTCGTCCGATGCAGCCCACCGGTGTGCAGGTCGATGCCGTGGGTGCAGCGATGGACGATCTCGGTCATGAAGAGATCCGCGAGACGCGCCGCCAGGGATCCGCGGCCCGAGCCGGGGAAGGAGCGATTCAGATCCCGGCGATCGGGGAGGTAACGGGAGCGCCCGATGACGCCATACATGTTGACGATGGGCACGGTGATGAGCGTGCCGCGGATACGCGACAGCGCGCGGCGGCGCATGAGCCGGCGGATGATCTCGACGCCGTTCAGCTCGTCGCCATGCACGGCCGCGCACACGAACAGCGTCGGGCCCGCGCGCCTGCCGCGCCGGACGTGCACGGGCATGGTCATGGGAGTCTGGGTGTAGAGCTCGGGGAGCGGCAGCTCCAGGGTCGTCCTGCTACCGGGGGGAATGAGCTGCCCGTTGATGCGAAGCTCTTCGGGCACCCTACCCTTTCCCGCGGGTCCGCGTCTTGTGCGGCTTCGCGTGCTTCTCGATGAACTGGATGATCAGATCGGCGACGTCCTTACCCGTCGCCGATTCGATCCCCTGGAGTCCCGGCGACGAGTTCACTTCCAGCACGACCGGACCGTGATTGGATCGCAGCAGATCGACGCCTGCGACGTTCAGCCCCATCTTCTTCGCCGCGCGTACGGCCGTCGACCGCTCCTCGGGCGTCAGACGTATGAGCGACGCGGTTCCGCCGCGGTGCAGGTTGGAACGGAACTCGCCTTCCTTCGCCTGCCGCTTCATCGCCGCCACGACCTTCGTGCCGATCACCAGACAGCGGATGTCCGAGCCGCCCGCTTCCTTGATGAACTCCTGGACGAGAAAGTTCGCATCCAGATTTCGAAACGCATCGATGAGACTCTCGGCCGCC
>CBDTYP010000087.1:0-10524 GCA_965364645.1 uncultured Gammaproteobacteria bacterium
CGCCCGGGTGCTGCAGATCCGTGCCGTGGAGTTCGCCAGCAAGTACAACGTGACACTGCGCGTGCTTTCGTCCTTCGAGGAAGGGCAGGGCACCCTCATTACATCCGAGGATTCGACCATGGAACAGCCACTGATAGCGGGCGTGGCCTTCAATAAGGACGAGGCCAAGCTGACAGTCAAAGGGGTCCCCGATCGCCCGGGCATCGCCGCGCTGCTGCTGGGGCCAATCGCCGACGCCGAGATCGACGTGGATATGATCGTCCAGAACGTCTCCGAGGACAGCACCACGGACATGACCTTCACGGTCCAGCGTCACGATTACGACGCCGCCCTGGCGCTCCTCGAGCAATATTCCCGGGACATGGGCGCATCCGAAGTGACCGGGGACGATCGGATTGCTAAGATTTCACTGGTTGGGGTCGGAATGCGGTCCCATGCTGGCATCGCCAGCCGTATGTTTGAGACGCTTGCTGCCGAAAGCATCAACATACAGATGATCTCCACCTCCGAGATCAAGATCTCGGTGGTAGTGGATGAGAAGTATCTTGAGCTGGGCGTCCGGGCACTACACGCGGCCTTCGGGCTCGGAGACGAGTCGCCGCAGGATGAGTCCAACGCATAGTGGATTAATTCCTAAAGGTCACGCTCTGTAAGCACGATAACAAGCTCAGACGCTCAAATTCGGCCGAGCAATCTCGCTCAAGGGATTCCGCCAGGACCGGCGGCCCGTTTCTGCATCCTCACGGAAGACCCCGGGTCAGGTGCTCCGGCGCCCCCCAGGAGGATGGCTGGGGAACGATGGCCAAGGAGTACTGAGATGCTGATTCTGACCCGACGAGTAGGCGAGTCACTGATGATCGGAGACAACGTCACCGTTACGGTGCTGGGCGTGAAAGGCAACCAGGTCCGCATCGGCGTCAATGCCCCGAAAGAAGTTGCCGTCCACCGCGAGGAGATCTACGAGAAGATCCAGGCGGAGCGCAGCGACGACGATCCCCCGGAGACGGGCGAGCAGGGCGCCTGACCCTCAGCAGGCCTACTTTGCCTGACCCTACCGGCTTCGGTATGCTTCCCGCTCCCCTCGGAGAGATGGCCGAGCGGCTGAAGGCGCTCCCCTGCTAAGGGAGTATGGGCTAATACCCCATCGAGGGTTCGAATCCCTCTCTCTCCGCCAAAAAAAAATCGGGGTCTCTGACCCCGATTTTTTTTGCTCCCTCTCCCCCTTCGGGGGAGAGCGATGGGGCACCTTCCTTGACAGCCTACCGGGGCCTCCAGATAATCCCCCCTCTTCAGCGCGCCCGTAGCTCAGTTGGATAGAGTACCTGGCTACGAACCAGGTGGTCGGGAGTTCGAATCTCTCCGGGCGCGCCAATAATCCGACGCCCTCTCAAGCGGTCAACGTCCTCCGACGTTGACCGTTTTCCTCTTCGATAGACCGACACCGGCGAGGCCGAGCATCAGCATGAGGGCGCTCATGGCTGGCCGCTAACATCCTTGTTCAACAGCATATCTACGAACTGTTTTCGAGTTTCGCTCGATACGTCCCTATAGGTCTCATACGTCACGTGTTGATTCTCGTCAGCCGGATTCAGCTCGATCCCCCACAGGGGAACGACACTCAGAGGGTTCATCGAGTAGCGGACGTCGCCCAACACATCCGGCCTCCCCGGGTGCTGACTGACGTACCCATCCGAGAAGTGTTCGAAACGGCGGATGTAATCGGCCAGAACGGAGTTGGCGCCTATGTTCGGAAACGTCCTGTCCACACTGAATTTGTCGATGGATTCACCTTCATAGACGCGTTTCGACAAGCCGACGCGTACGACATCAGCATGGAATCTTCCGTCTGAAAGATAGACAGATCGCCATAGCAGAATGTTTCCAAACGTTGGTTTCACCACGACCTTCTCGATCGTTTCTCCGCGTTGCTTCGCCAACTCATAGATTGAATCCTCCGCCCTGTTCGACTGGAAGACGGAAAGCAGCAGATAGCAACCGGCCAATCCCAGCCCCAATCGGCAATAGGCGGTCTTGGTCGTCCTGAACCCGGCTATGACGCCAAGCAACAACAGGAGAGTAAATGCGGGATCGACGATCGATACAATATTCCACGATATGCGGGCGTCGCTCACGGGCCAGAGCAGGTACGTGCCGTAGCTCGTGCAGGCATCGATGAAGCCGCTCAGCAGGTAGCCGAGAAAACAGTACAGGTACAAGAAGCGGAGAGGCAGCTTCTTGCGCAGGAACGGCCACAGAATACAGAAGGCGACCAACGCGCCAATGGGTATGAAAAAAATCGAATGGGTGAAGTGGCGGTGAAACTCTAGAACCAAAAGAGGATCGCTTGATGAGCGTATGAACACGTCGGCATCGGCAATGACGCCGGACACCAGGCCGATGAGCGTTGCCAGGCGAACGTGCTCTTTCTTTGCGACCGACTGAGCCGCTGCCGCGCCCAGAATGCTTTGCGTAACGATATCCATGGTATGGCTGGATCAGCGAGCCCGATTGCGAGACAAGGAATCAATGATAGCTGTAGCATGCGCTACCATGTAGAGTCGCTGTCGTATGCCATTTATCACCGACGGAGGAGAAACATGGCCGACCGAGACGAACACCTGGAATCATTCAAGGCCAAGCTCGACGACTGGAACGCGGAGATCGACAAGCTCGAGGAACATGCCCGCCAGGCCCAGGCCGATGCGAAGGCCCAATACGACAAGCAGGTCGAGTCGCTGCGGGAAATGCGCGATGAAGCACAGAGCAAGTTCAGCGAGATGCAGAATGCCAGCAACGAAGCGTGGGACGTGATGTTGCAGGGTACCGAGAAGGCCTGGCAGGCCTGGGCCAGCGCATTCGAGGACGCGCGGTCCAAGTTCACACCAAAGGACTGACGGTCAGCGTCTTTCAGCTGACAGGCGCGCCGGCCTCCAGTGCCGTATTCGCCTGAAACACATCTGCCGATAGACGTTGCCGGGTTCCCGGCGCGCGGATGGTGCGCTTCAATACGTAGTCGAACAACAACGGATTGCAGTGATAGATCTCGTTCAGATGCTTGCGTTCCTGTTGAGAGATGAATCCGTGCTTCACCAACGCCCGCGTCTGCACGACGATGTTGATTGCGGGCAGGGGATAGTCGCTTCCGTCCAACAGCCGGTGGTGCAGGTCCGGGCGTTTGATGAGCGTGGTAAGTGGACCAGGCAGACGGTTGAACTGGGTCATCGCTGATATGTCGCCGAATAGCAGTCCGTCGTATCGTGGATTGTCCATCAGCCGCAGGAACAGATCGAAGCTCTTGGCGGTCTCGCCGGGATTGTCGAGATCTTCGTTCTCCCCCAGGCTGCCGCAGTGGGCCATGACGATCTTCACGCCCATCTCGAGCGGCCGCCGGAACAGGAGAGGATTGCCGTAGGCCTGATCCTCGGCGCTCGCGACGGCCTGCTCTTCGCCCACGTGGGTCAGCAGCGTGATGTCGTACTTCACGAGTAAGCGATAATAGTCGTCGTTGCGCTCGTCGGCCGCGTTCATGCCGTGTGCATTCGGCAGCCACTTTACGAATCGCGCGCCCCGCTTCCCCCACTTCTCGAGTTCTTCCAATGCATCGGGGCGATGGGGATGGACCGAGATAGTAGGGGCGAAGACGTCCGGATAGCGGTCGGCCAGATTGAAGACCCACTCGTTCGGCGTGTAGAAGTTGGTCTTCTCCTGGTTGATGGTGCCGTCCTGGTTGTAGTGATGATCGAAGGCCAGGATGTGGCCCTTGCTGCTGCCCTCGATGTTGCGGATAAGGTTCACCAGCCGATCGGCGTACTGCTGGTCGGCCTGGCTGCGATCGGTGACGTCGGCGCCGCTCATGTACACCGCCGTCCGGATGCGATGCAGCGGGTACAGCCAGCTCAACATCTTGCGATTAACCGACATGCCACTGTCGTTCGTGCCGAGCCCGACCATGTGCACGTGGTAGTCCCGCCGCTTGTCCGGATCCACGTCCTCGAAGCTTCGATCCATGAGTCGGCGCGCGCCGTCACTCAGCTTCTCCGTGATCTCCTCGGGCTGATGCCGGAAGGCGCCGCTCACCAGGTGTATCAGGCACATAGTCGCTCTCCTTATCCCCCGATTAGTTCTCGATTAATTCCGCTCCAGCTCATTCAGCGTCTGTCGTGCGCGGGCGTCCCGCGGGTCGAGGTCGACCAGTTTCCGCGCGAAGACGAGAGCGGCGTCGCGGTTCCCCGTACCTCGATGGTAGTCGGTCAGCGCGAAGAGGATCTCCCTGTTGCCGGGGTGCCGGCCATGGGCTTCCTCCAGGACCCCGAGGGCATCGTCGGGCTTCCCCGCGGAGGCGAGGGCGACCGCATAGACATAGATGAAGCGCGGGTTGCCAGGATCGAGTGCCGCCGCCCGTTCGAGCTCGGGCAGCGCCTGTCGGAGCTCCCGCCGGCGCACGAGCGCGAGCCCCAGGGCGTGATGCAGCCCCGCGTCCCGGGGCGCCATGCGGAGCCCTCGGCGGAGCGTGGCCTCGGCTTCCGCTTCCTTTCCCTGGCGGCGGAGGATCTCCGCGAGATTCACGTAGCCCGGCACGAAGGAAGCCTGTCGCGCGAGGGCCCGCCGGGTCGCCTCTTCCGCCTTCCCGAATTCGCCGAGATCCGCGTACAGGACCCCGAGGTTGAGATTGGCCTCGGGACGGTCAGCGTTGATCCGCTGGGCCGCGATGTACTCTTCGATGCCCCGCTGGAGGAGCGCCCGCTCCTCGGTCTCGAGACTCTCGGGCGGGACCGGCGCGAGGCGCGCGGCGGCCTGAATGCGGACCGCCCGCACCGGGTCATCCAGCAGGGGGAGCAACAGCCGCGGCCGCGCCTCCGGCGCGAGACGTTCGAGGGCATCCACGGCTGCGACGCGCGTGCGCGCATCCTTCGATACCAGTCCCCGGCGCACGACTTCGAAGGTGGCCGGCGTCAGATGCGCCCCCAGCTCCGCGAGCGCCGTGGCCCGGGCGATGGCCGGCGCCGAACGGTTGTCGGCCAGCGCCGCGAGCAGTCGGGCGGCGTCGGCCGTGTCCGCGCGGGCCGCGGCGAGCGCCGGCGTGAAGCGTTGGTGGCCCTTCGGCTTCCGGCCGTGCCAGCGCTGCACGTGCTCGAGCGCCCACTTCGCGTCCTGCGTGTCGTGGCACCCGTTACAGGCGTTCGGCGTGCCGAACTCGACGGAGAGATCGGGGCGGGGGATGCGCAGGCTGTGATCCCGTCTCGGATCCACGACCATGTAGGTCTTCGCGGGCATGTGACAGGCGACGCACTCGGCCCCGGCGCTCTTCGGCTCGTGATGATGATGCCCGGCCGCGTCGTACTTCTGCGCGAGATGGCATTGCAGGCAGACGCCGTTGCCCGGAGCGCGCAGCTGGAGACTGTGGGGATCGTGACAGTCGCCGCAACCGACGCCGGCGTCGTGCATCCTGCTCTGCAGGAACGAGCCGTAGACGTATACTTCGTCGAGTATCTGTCCGTCGGCGTGGTAGAGATCGCTCCTCAGCAGGCTCGGCAGGTACGCGTCCAGAAACGGATCTCCCGGCGCCGCGGGCGACCAGATCTCCGCGCGCCGTGAATGGCACGCGGCGCAAGCTTCGATCCCGGTGCTGCCTTCCCGGGGGGGCACGCGTGCCGGGTTGCCGGTGTCGGGGTCGATGGGCCACCGCGCGCTGTCCCGGGGATCGAGGTGTACGGTGAGTCCGGCGTTCTCGTCGTCAGCCGGGTCGGCGCCGGTTCTCGCCCAGGTCACGTGGCGGGATCCCGGTCCGTGACAGGCCTCGCAGGCGACGTTTATCTCAGACCATTCGGTCGCGAAGCCGTCACTCTCCGGATCGTAGTTCTTGCGCAGGTTGGTCGAGTGACAGACGGCGCAGCGCCCGTTCCAATTGTGCTCGAGCCCGGTCCAATGCAGGGGGCTGTCGCTCGGGATGCGCCCGCCAGGGTAGAGGTGAAACCAGCGCTGCCCGCCGGCATCGGCGGGGCGGCTGTCCCAGGCGACCGTGAGGGCCTGGTAGCGTCCCCGGGGGAAGGCGACGAGGTACTGCTGGAGGGGAGCCACGCCGAAGGTGTAGGCCACGGGGTAGTCGTGGAGGGCGCCGTCGGGTCCCTCGGTGCGCACCATGAACCCGCCGTCGCGCCTGAAGAATGTCGTGGTGACGCCGGCATGCTCGAACGTCGCGTCCTCGAAGTCTCCCAGCACGGTGCCCTCGCGGGCCACCTGCATGGCGAGATCGTGGTGGGAGCCTCGCCATGCCTGCAGCTGGCTGGCGTGACATTCCCCGCACACGGGCGCGCCGACGTACCCGGGTTTCTGCTGCGCCGTCGCGATCCCCGGCGAAAGCAACAGATACAGCCCGAGAACGAACAGCGGGGCGCGGAGATTGCGTGCCAGGGGCCGGACCATGCCCCGCATTCTACCAATCCGCCGGGCAGCCACCGTGAAATTTCCGGCGCATGCCGAGGCTGATTTACTTGACTGGTTAACGCCTCTACCATTCCCGCGTCGCATCGGAGTAATCAAGAATGAATCGGCTCGGCGTTCTCGTGTTTGTTGTCGCGTTGGGGGGCTCCGCCGCCGCCGGCGCGGCCAAGGATATCGTCCGCGATTCCGAGTACTACATCCTCGAGGCCCAGCACGCCGAGAAGTGGGCGTCGGACGACAAGGTCGTCGACGACAAGCTCGCCGCGTTTCGGAAGGGTAACGGTGGGAAGCCCCCGAATGTCCTCTATATCCTCATCGACGACATCGGCTTCGGGGATCTGGGGATGCCGGAGCTCAATGCCATCCGCGGCTACAGCACGCCGAATATCAACCAGTTCGCCCGGGAAGGCATGCGCTTCGTGCGCATGTACACCGAGCCCTCCTGCACGCCCACCCGGGCCGCCTTCCTTACCGGTCGTCTCCCGGTCCGCAACGGCATGGGGGACACCACGGTCGACATCGCGGGATTCGGGCTGGCCGGGAAGGAGGTCACACTGGCCGAGATTCTTTCCGGGGCGGGCTACAACACCGTGCACATCGGCAAGTGGCACATGGGCGACATCATGGAGGCCTGGCCCAATCACCAGGGCTTCGACTACGCGACGTTCCCGATCCACCAGCAGGGCCAGCTGACCATCTTCCACGACGACGCCGCTGACGAGGAAGTCAGCATCGGCATCGGCAAGAACAACTACGACGACCGATTCACTCTCGACAACACGTTCCGGCCCGACGCGTCGCACATGGTGACGGTCGTCGAAGGCAAACGCGGAGAGAAGGTCCGCGAGGTTCACATGCAGCCCGGCGAGCGCTGGAACCAGGCGAAGTACAATGAGATGAACGCGCGTTTCCAGCGCCAGACCCTCGAGCACCTGCGCAAGCTCGCGAAAGAGGACAAGCCTTTCTTCCTCCAGTACTGGCCGGTGATCCCACTCTCGAATCCGCGGACGACGGTCGAGCAGTTCACGACTCCCAACGGGGGCACCTACGTCGAGAGCATGAAACAGCTCGACGGGTGGATCGGCGAGCTCCTCGACGAGGTGGACAAGCTCGGCATCGCGGACAACACGTTCATCGTCGTCATGGGCGACAACGGGCACTTCACGAAGTACTCCCCCGGGAGCGGCTTCACCCCGATGATCTTCCGCGGCGGCAAGGGCGACACGACGGAGGGTGGTGTCCGCGTCGATGCCTTCGCACGTTGGCCCGGGATGATCGAAGAAGGCTCCCTGGTGGGCGACATCGTCCACGTGACGGATCTATTCACCAGCATCGTCCGATTCGCCGGCGCGACCGACGCGATTCCAACCGACAGGATCATCGACGGCGTCGATCAAAGCACGCTCATGCTGGAAGGCGAGACCAACGGCCGCCGGGACTACGTGTTCATCTACTCCATCAACTCGCTTGAGGCAGTGGTCAAGGAGCGCTTCAAGCTCCAGGTTCCCGGCCCTGGAGAGAATCCCATCGGCGCCAAGTTTTATGATCTCTACCGCGATACGAGAGAAGAATGGCCGGTGTCGACGGAGGTTGGCGCGTGGGGCGGACAGGAGTTCGTACGCATCATCCAGCGTCACATGATGCGCAAGCAGAAGTATCCGGACGAAGGCCCTGCCCGGGGCCGCCCCTACGACGGCATCGAGAATCTCCGCCCGGAGAGCAAGGCCGCAGTGGAGGCGTTCCTCCTGAAGCAGGGCACTCCGACCAGGTAGCCCGGCCAGATAGAGATTCAGCGCGCACCAGCGGCCGCGAGGATACGCATCATCTCCGCGTATCCTCGTGCCTGCGCCAACGCGAGCGGCGTGCGGCCGTTGCCGTCCGCAAGATCGACGTCCGCGCCCGCGTCGACGAGGATCTTCAGTGTCTCGGTGTGGCGCGGCCCGCCGTCGCCGAGAACGATAGACTCGATAAGCGCGGTCCAACCCAGGTTGTTGACGTGATCGAGCGGCGCGCCGGCATCCACCAGCATGCGCACCACCTCCACATGCCCGAGGTGCGCCGCCGCGATCAATGCGGTGCCGTCGTAACGGCTGGTGATGTTCGTGCTCCTCGCGCCCAGGGCTAACGCAGCCGCGAGGGTCGGGACATCGTCCGCCACCGCCGCGATGGTAACGATGTCGTAGCGATCGTTCTCGAGCGCGTTGGCGTCGGCGCCGGCGGCGACCAGCAATTCCATTGCCTCATGCTGACCCCCATAGGCCGCGACGTGCAGTGGCGTGCGCCCGTAGCCATCGCGAACATCCGGGTCGGCGCCCTGCGCGAGTTCCGCCTTCAGCGCAGGGGCGTCGCCGGCCGCCGCGGCTGCCAGGAGGCCTGCGTAGGTATCGACCTCGCCGAACGACGGCGGCACCTGCGCCAGGGCAGCATTGCCGACGAAGATCAACAACACTATGCCCGCAAGGCGCATTTCCGATCCTGATACGATTCCAATGTTCGGCCAATCTTGCTGTCGCCGAATCCCTGCTCTACCCTGGCTCTTCATGGATGATTCACATCATTCGCCCCGTCGACGGCGACTGGGGATCGGCGGCAAGCTTCTGGCGGCCTTCGGCGCCATCGCCGCACTTACCGTCGCCGCCACCATTGTCGCATGGATCCTGTTCGCTAATGTTCGCGAGAATCTCGCCATCATCGCCGAGGAGGCGTTACCGGAGATCGCCGCGTCGTTCAGCATCGCGGAGGAGATCGCACAGATATCCGCGGCCGTCCCGCAACTGATCGCGGCGACCGGCGCATCGGACCTGGCGGCCATCAGAGCGAGTCTGAACGAGAGGCTCGACACCGTCACGGACTTGAGTCATGCCCACGCCGGTCATGCGCAAGATACGGTGGAGTTGGTCGAGCGTCTCGATCGCAACGTGCACGGACTTCGCGATCACATCGAGCGACTGGGGCTCGCGGTGGAGAGAAGACTGGCGGCGAGACAGAAGCGGGAGTTCCTGCTGGATGCCCTGTCGAGCGATCACATCGTCTTCACCGACACGGTCGATCCCATCATCGAATCTGTCCGTGCCGAGATCGTTGCCGCTACCCGTCGCGCGGTCGCCAACGCGACGAAGGAGAGCCAGGCGGTGGTGCGCGATACCGAGGCGGGGATCCAGCAGTTCGAAGATCTGCTGTTCATCCACTCGGAAACCAGTGAGCTGTTCGGGCTGCTCGGTGAGGCTGGAAACGCGATTTACAGCGAGGACATCGAGGCGATCCGTACCCGATTCGACCTGTTGCGAAAACGCATTTCGAAGCAACTCGACGCCTATGAAGCGGGCGAGCACGACGCGGCCGTCCGCCGCACGGTTGAGGAGATCTTGTCCTACGGAGAGGGCGAACGCTCGGTGTTGACGGGCCGCCTGGAGCAACTCGAGGCGGACGAAAGCGCAGCAGAGATTCTGGCCGAGAGCCAGCGCCTCGCGGCCCGGCTGAGTATGTCCGCCCAGGGGCTGGTCGACGAGGCGGAGGAGGCGGGTGCGAGCGCTGAGATGCGCACCATGGCGGCTCTTTCCACGGGCGAATTCGTTCTGGTCGCACTCGCTGCCCTCAGCCTCGCGGCGGCCCTGTTGATCGCCTGGCTCTACGTCTACCGTCGCATCGTACGGCGGATGACGAGCCTCTCCGGCTCCATGTTGGCTATCGCGGGCGGGGATCTCGATGCCGAGATCGTCTCCCGAGCCGGCGACGACGAGATTGCCGACATGGGTGGCGCGCTCGAAGTGTTTCGCGAGGATGCCTTCAAGCGCCGGCAGGCGGAGCAGGCCGTGCGGGCGAGCGAGCAGCGCATGCGTCTCATCCTCGCGACGAGCCCCATCGGTGTCGGCATCTCGCGGATCGAGGACGGAACCCTGGTGTACGCCAACGCGCGTCTCGCCCAGCAGTTCGGCCAGAGCACCGACGAGCTCGTCGGTTCCCGGGCCGTCGATCTCTACGCGGAGCCGGGGGAACGCGATCGGATTCTCGCACAGGTCGACAGGGAGGGGTCCGTCACCGACGCGGAGGTTCTGCTGAAGCGCGCCGACGGCAGCGATTTCT
>CBDTYP010000088.1:0-10509 GCA_965364645.1 uncultured Gammaproteobacteria bacterium
GTGCGCGTGGTCCTCGCCATGGCTTCCCTGGTGGCGGCCAAGGTGGCGCTCATGTTCGTTCCGATCTACTACCGGGACGCCATCGATGCGCTCGATATCAACCAGGGGGCGGCGGTCCTGGTGGTGCCCGTCGGCATCATCCTCGCGTATGGCGGCGCCCGGGTGCTGTCCCTCGCGTTCGGAGAGCTCCGCGACGCCCTCTTCGCCAGGGTCGGCCAGCGCGCCATCCGCACCATCGCTCTCGAAGTGTTTCGGCATCTGCACGCGCTCTCCCTCGGCTACCACCTCTCCCGCCAGACGGGAGGCTTGTCCCGATCCATCGAGCGCGGCACCAAGGCCATCGAGATTCTGCTGCGCTTCAGTCTCTTCAGCATCGTGCCGACGATTCTCGAGCTCGTGCTCGTCTTCGTGATCCTGTGGCGCGCCCTCGACATCTGGGTGGCGCTGGTGACAATCGCAACGGTCGTCATCTACATCGCCTACACCATGCTGGTCACGGAGTGGCGCATCAAGTTCCGGCGCGCAATGAACGAAGAGGACAGCCGCGCGAATACCCGCGCCATCGACAGTCTGTTGAACTACGAGACCGTCAAGTACTTCGGTAACGAGGTACACGAAGCCCGCCGCTTCGACAGCGCCATGCGCGGATACGAGGGTGCCTCCATCAAGAGCCAGCAATCCCTCGCGCTCCTGAACATCGGCCAGGCGATCATCATCTCCGTGGGACTCTCGGCGGTGATGCTCATGACGGCCGGGGGAATCATCTCCGGCGCCCTCACCATGGGCACGTTCGTGATGGCCAATACCTACCTGATGCAGCTCTACCAGCCTCTCGGCTTCTTCGGCTTCGTCTATCGGGAGATCAAGCAGTCCCTCATCGACATGGAGAAGATGTTCGATCTCCTGAGCGAGGACCCGCATGTAGCGGACTCGAGCGGAGCGCCCCTTCTCGAGGTCGATGACGCGGAGGTGAGCTTCGAGGACGTGCACTTCGAGTACGACGAACGCCGGCCAATCTTGAACGGCGTATCGTTCCGTGTATCGGCGGGCAAGACGGTCGCGGTGGTCGGCCCGTCCGGATCGGGAAAGTCCACCATCGGCAGACTCCTGTTCCGCTTCTACGACGTGACCGGAGGTTCCATCCGCATCGACGGCCAGGACATACGCGGGATCACGCAAGCATCCCTTCGCGCCGCCATCGGCGTCGTCCCCCAGGACACTGTCCTGTTCAACGACACCATCTACTACAACATCGCCTACGGTAAGCCGGGGGTCACGCCCGCGCAGGTCGAGAACGCGGCGAGGATGGCCCATGTCCACGACTTCATCATGGCGATGCCCGACGGCTACGAGACGATCGTGGGCGAGCGCGGCCTCAAGCTCTCCGGCGGCGAGAAGCAGCGTGTCGCCATCGCCCGCACCGTCATCAAGGATCCCGCCATCCTGCTGCTGGACGAGGCGACGTCAGCGTTGGACACCCACACGGAGCAGGAGATTCAGCGGAATCTCCGGGAGATCTCCCGGGGCCGGACGACGCTCTGCATCGCACACCGCCTGTCCACCGTGGTGGACGCCGACGAGATACTGGTGCTGGACGGCGGGCGCATCGTCGAGCGGGGCCGTCACGGTGAGCTGCTGACCATGGACGGCCGCTATGCGGAGATGTGGCGCCGCCAGCAGGAGGCTCGGGATCGCGGTGACGAGTTCCCCGATGGGGCGTTGGTGACGTGACGTGCCCGGAGGCGGCAGTCCGCTAGGTAATGAAAACGACGATGGCTAACAGGCAGACCAAGACGGCGACGAGATACATCCAGCTCCTGCTCTTCGGCAAATCATCGTTTTCGACTGGATCCGACATCCTCTTTCTCCCTGGCCGGTCGCTGCGCGTTCTTATGTAGCCTGAAAGCTGGTGCAACTACTGTGCCGAATCCCACTCCTGCAGTGAAACTTCCGACCGATCAGGAAGATAGGTCAACGACTGGGCTCGAGGATGCGAAGCTTCTGTTACACCACGGTAACGAAAGGTAACGCTGACGAAACTCTCCCGCTACCATGGGTACCATCGCAACGAAACCAGGAGCACTTACCCATGAACGACGGGATCAACGCCCACGCCTTCGCGTTCAAAAGCATTGACGGCGCACCTCTCCCCCTCGAGGAATTCGCGGGAAAGGCGGTGCTGGTAGTCAATACCGCTTCGGAATGCGGATTCACCAGCCAGTACGCCGGACTGCAGAGGTTATGGGAGCGGGAGCGCGATCGCGGCCTCGTGGTTCTGGGCGTACCCAGCAACGACTTCGGCGCCCAGGAACCCGGCGACGAGGGCGCCATCGCCGCGTTCTGCACGGGGCAGTTCGGCGTCGACTTTCCCATGACCGAGAAGGTGCGGGTCATCGGCGGCGACGCCCATCCCTTCTATCGCTGGATCGCCGAGACCGTCGGCGAAGACGCCGCGCCCCGGTGGAACTTCCACAAGTACCTCATCGACGGCAACGGCGACCTCGCGGCCATGTGGCCGTCCAAGGTGGAACCGCTCGCCGGCGACGTCGGCGAAGCCATCGACGCCGCGCTGGCCTGAAGGCGGAGGTCTTCAGCCCCGCCGGTAGCCGATGTCGGCCAGGGTGCCGGAGCCGAGATTCCGAAGCTCACCGGCGCGCAGGGCCGTGTCCAGGGTCCGGTGCAGGGGCGCCGTCACGGCACGATGCCACAGCCCGACCAGGGCCGCGCCCATGCCGATTCCCCCTGTCTCGACGTGGTCGGAGAAGCCGGCGCCCGCGGAAGTCCATGTGGTTTCGCTCATGATTCACCTATAGCGTATGCTGGTTCATGCATTCGAATCCTACCGATGGACCGAATGCCGAGTGATATTCAACGTTGACAGTACTCTAGGTGAGTATCACAAGCCTGACAAACGACCATTTTTCAAGAGATATATGAAACTCACTCATCTATAATACCGGCCGTGCGAAACCTCCCGCCCCTCCACGCCATCCGCACCTTCGAGGCCGCCGCCCGACGCTTGAGCTTCAACCGGGCGGCCGAGGAGCTGCACGTCACGCCATCGGCGGTGAGCCACCAGATCCGCACCCTGGAGGAGCAGCTGGGCACGCGGCTCTTCGACCGACTGACCCGCAGGGTAGTCCTCACCCCTGACGGAGAGTCTCTGCTGCCCCCTATCCAGTCCGCCCTGGACCAGATCGACGCCGCCATCCGGCGCATCACCTCGAAGCCCGACGACCGCTCCCTGACGGTGCAGGCATCCCCCAACTTCGCCACCGAGTGGCTCGTGCCGAGGCTGCTGGGCTTCCAGGCCGAGCATCCCGACATCGAGGTAAAGCTCATGACCACCCGGGGCCACGGCGGGCTGCGCCCGGACTTCGATCAGATCGATCTGGCCATCTGGTACGGCAACGGCACCTGGCCGGACGTGCGGTGCGAGCGCCTGCTGCGCGAGGAGCTGGTGCCGGTGTGCAGCCCCGAGTTGCTGGAAGGCGAGCAACCCATGAGGGCGCCCGAGGATCTCCGAGACGCGACGCTGATCCACGTGCTGATCCGCATCGGACAGTGGCGCAACTGGCTCGAGGCCGCCGCTGTCGAGGGTGTCGATCCCGAGCGCGGCCCGAAGTTTCAGAACACCCCCCTCGCGCTGGAGGCCGCCATGGCGGGCATGGGTGTCGCCATCGCCAACCGCGCCTTCGTCGCCGACCACCTCCGGGACGGCCGGCTCGTGATTCCCTTCGATCGGGACCTGCCGTCGGCGAGCGCCTACTACCTCATCTACCCCGAGCGGGGCCTGCAGCGCCCGAGCGCGCGCGCCTTTCGCGAGTGGGTGCTGGACGTCCTCGACTCGGAGCGCAACGGCGGGCTCGCACTCCACCAGGATCTACCCGGCCGGCGGCCGGGTAGATCCTGAGGCGTTCCCTACCGCGCACCCACCGGCGTCGTCTCGAACTCGGGATAGGCACGCATGCCGGTCTCGACCTCGTCGATGCCTAGAGCCTCGCCCACCTCGGTGAGCCTGAGGCCGACGGACGTTCTCAGGGAGAACCAGGTCAGGGCGCTGGCGGCGGTGACGAAGAGTCCGATGGCGCCCACGCCGGCGAGCTGCACGACGACACCGGCATCGGGATTCGTCAGGGGAACGGCCAGGGTGCCCCAGATACCCGCGAAGAGATGCACGGGGACGGCGCCCACGACGTCGTCGATCCTGAAACGGTCGAGCAACGGTGTCCCGAGGATGACGATCGCGCCACCCACGGCCCCGATCATGCACGCGGCGCCGACGGTCGGCGTGTCGGGGCTGGCGGTAATGCTCACCAAACCCGCCAGGGCGCCGTTCAGCGCCATGACGAGATCGACCCGGCCCTTCAACAGCTGGCTCAAGAGCATCGCCGATACGACGCCCCCGGCCGACGCCATGGTCGTGTTCACATAGATATTGGAGATCGCGATAGCGTCCGCCGCGGAGCCGAGGGAGAGCTGGGATCCGCCGTTGAACCCGAGCCAGCCGAACCAGAGGATGAAGGTGCCCAGGGTCGCGAGGGGCAGCGACGAACCCGGCAGCGGCTTGACGGTGCCGTCGTCGCCGAAGCGGCCGTTGCGGGGGCCGAGGATGACCGCGCCGGTCAGCGCGGCCCAGCCACCCACGGAGTGCACCAGGGTGGAGCCCGCGAAGTCGGCGAACCCCAGCTCGGACAGCCAGCCGCCGCCCCACTGCCAGGCGCCCTGGATCGGATAGATGAGCGCCGTCAGCACCACGACGAAGACGAGAAAGGGCCACAGCTTGATGCGTTCCGCCAGCGCCCCCGAGACGATGGACGCCGCGGTCGCGACGAACACCATCTGGAAGAACCAGTCGGACGAGGCGGCGTAGCCGGCACTGTAGTCACCGCCGAGCGCGGCACTGTCGTCCGCGCTCCACACGGCGAGCGAGCCGATGAATCCGCCGTCCACGCCGTCGTACATGAGATTGTAGCCGACGACGTAGAAGGCGATCCCCGATATCGAGAACAGCGCGATGTTCTTCAACAGGATGGTCGTTACGCTCTTCGTGCGGACGAGCCCGGCTTCCAGCATGGCGAACCCGGCCGCCATCCACAGGACCAGGAAGCCGTGGACCAGGAACGACAGCGTGTTGAACACGTACGCCGTCTGCTCGGACATCTCCGCGTTGGCCGAGTCCGCCGCGGTCATGAGGACGACAATGGTCGCGACTAAAAGCGCCACCTTGTTCGGGGACCATTCACTCAATATTTCTTTCAGATTGCTCATGACGGCTTCTCCTGTTTCAACAATGCTCCAAATCTTGCGCGGGACTGCAGCTCGTCGACGAGACGGCGGACCTGCTCGGGCGTAAAGGGTTTCTCGATGTGGGGGCAGTCGCTCTGCCTCAGGAACTCGCTCGCCGACGAGCTGAACGTGTCACCCGTTACGAACCCGACTCGATCGAGCAGTCCGGGGGCCAGCCTGGCAAGCGTCGTATAGAGTCCGATGCCGTCCATGTCCGCCATTCTCAGATCGGTCAGGATGATCTGAAATTCATGTCTGGCAAGGAGCTGCAACGCCTTCTTGCCGGATGGCGCGCATCTGACGTCGTGTCCGTCCAGGGACAGAATCTCCTTCAGCATCGAAGCGATCTCCGGATCGTCGTCGACGACGAGTACCCGGCACGCCGCGGGCTTCGCGGAGCTTTCAGGCCGCGCCGTCGTGGCAGCGCGCTCCTCCGCGATGGCGGGCAGGGAGATCGTGAACGACGCCCCCTGACCCGGATGGCTCGCGAGTCCGATCTTCCCCTGCAGGGACTCCATGATCCGATGGCACACGGCGAGTCCGATCCCGGTGCCCTCGCCCACCTCCTTCGTGGTGAAGAAGGGCTCGAATACCCGCGAGCGGATCTCGTGGGGAACGCCTGGGCCGTCGTCGGCAACCGAGAGCAGCACCCTGTGCTCTACATCGTCGTAGGCGGACGCGATCCTCAAGCTACCGCTGTCGGCACATCCCGCGATCGCCTGCTGGGCGTTGACCACGAGGTTCGTGACGACCTGATTGAGCTCGTCCTCGTTGGCCCAGACCCCCGGCAACTCAGGAGCCAGGTCGAGAGTGAGCTCGATATTGCTCTTTCGCAGAGAGTAATTGGTGACCGAGACGACGGACTCCACCGTCTCGTTGATGCTCACGGCCGTGCGATCCAGGGGGCGCTGGCGGGCCATGGACAGAAACGTCCGCACGATCCGCGAACACCGATCCGCCGCGTTGGCGATCTTGGTCGCCCGTTCCGTCAGCTTGGGATCCGAGACCGTGTCCTGCATCAGGAGCGCCTGGGCTGACACGACGGAGAGAGGATTGTTCAACTCGTGGGCGACTCCGGCGAGTAGCGAGCCCAGGGCGGCCAGCTTCTCGCTTTGATGGAGGGACTCGCTCTGACGGGCGATCCGCTGCTCCGCGCTCTTGTGCCTGCCGATATCGACGATGTTGAGAATCGCCATCCCTTCGCCCCGGTGCCCGGGCAGGCTGGCCGAGACCGATGCCCAGAACGGCGTCCCATCCAACTTGAGGAGCTCCACCTCGACGTCGGTGAGCTCGGTCTCGACACTCAGTCGCCCCATGAGTTTCGAGCAGTCCACGGGACTCTCGAAGTGATCCCTGAAGAGGCGCCGCGATTCCTTCCCTCCATCGACGCCGAACAGCGACTTCGCCGCGGCGCTCTCGTGGAGGATCGCACCCGTGCGGGTGGATACCACCGCCACGGGAGACGGAAAGGAGAGCACCAGGCGACGCAATCCGCCGTCGCTCTCGTTGGCGGCATCCACCAGGTCTGGTTTCACAATTGCGCTGACGTTTGACATCTATATGGCTCTCGGTGATGCCCTGATGTCCGACTCGTCGGTCGCCCGGGCATGGAAACTGGACGGGGATGCTACCGGTGGGTTGTATCAGCACGACTTCTCGGCGGGATTCGCCGTGTAACAGTTGTATTCACCCCCCGGGGCCCGGGCCGGGAGGCTTGATACAACTGTTACAAACTCGCGGATACCGAGAATTACTGCTGAAACATGGCCTCCCTAGACTGTGCCCCACAGCATCCGAAAAGCATGAACACATGCCCGGATGCCGGAGTTGAAGCACTTTCAGACCACACAACCAGGAGTTGAAACGATGACTTACAGGAATGACCATTTTGGACACGCCCATGCAGGCGCCGGCTATGCCAACACCCCCGCGCGAGTGCCTTTCGTCGAGCTCGTCGAGCCTTTCATGTACGTCGGGGAAGAGGTCGTCCGATTCGGATCGGCGGCGGTCTCCGCGACGGCACGAGTGACCGGAGCCTTCATGCGCTGGCACAACGAGAGGTCCACGATTAAGGCTCTTCGGGGGCTCGACGACCACCGGCTGGACGACATCGGTGTGCGCCGTGACGAGATCTCCACGGTGGCGCGTAAGCTGGCGAATGGTTGAGTTGACGCAGCCGAGAACG
The DNA here is from genome assembly GCA_965364645.1 of uncultured Gammaproteobacteria bacterium. GTDB lineage: Bacteria > Pseudomonadota > Gammaproteobacteria > HK1 > HK1 > JAABYT01. Next base: position 7,475 of record CBDTYP010000088.1, read on the forward strand.
ATTGGCGAAACGGATATACGCCATACCACTAAATCCATCGAGCCAGGGAGTCCAGGGTACTCGTCGTACAGGTAAGAACGACAAGCCCTGGCTCCCCGGCGGCACAGAGAACCGGATTCCCCTTGATTGCCGGCCTCGAGTGCCTTCTACTACGAAGCTGAAATACCACACTCGATCCCGCCATCCCGGCGGCATCACATGGGAGGCGCCCATGTCAGAATCCCCACAGACTGCAGCCTTATCCATGGATGGAATCGAACAAGCCGTATCGAGGCTCGCATTCGAGTCTGCACCCGTCATCTACTATCTCGCGGACCGGGAGAGTGATCGCCCGTTCGAGTGGATCAGTCCCAACGTAGAGACGATTACCGGATATGAGGCGCTAACCGTCGTGGAAGACGGCGACTTCTTCCTCCGCCAGATTCACCCGGACGACAGCTTCGATATCGGTGAAGGCGTCAATGAATTTCGCGTCCGCACTGCCGACGGCGGCTACCTCTGGCTGAGGGACGAGCTCCGAGCCATTCCCGATAGCGAACCGGCCGGCGGGAAACTTTTCGGCTGTATGACGGATATATCCGCGGAGAAGCACACCGAGCAGAAGTTGGCCGATGCGGATCGGGAGCGTAATCGGCTCTCGAAGCTGCTCTCGGACGCCGTCGAGGGGCTGCCTCACGGGCTCGCCGTGCGCGACCCGGAAGGAAATCTCGTCATCTGCAATCGCGCGTTCACGGAGCTCTACGGCGTCGAGTCGGATGCACTTCTGGGAAGAACACGGGCGGAGATCGGCCGGATGTTCGTTCAACGAGTCCGCCAGTATGACGGCATCCCGGTCACCGACCCCGACGCAGATCTCGAGCAGTGTCTCGAGCGCTTTGGGAAGATCGTCGACGACCCGGTGGAGGTCGAGCTGGACGATGGCCGGTGGATGCTGCTCATGGCACATCACACCGCGGAAGGGGGCTATGCACAGACCAGGACCGACATCACCAAGCAGAAACGGAACGAGCTCGCGCTGCGTGAGAGCGAGCAGCGATTCAAGCAGCTCCTCGAGAGTCATCCGCTTCCCGTGTGCATGATCGAGCTGGATAGTGGAAAGATTCTTTACGAAAGCCCCGCGATGAAGGAGATGTTCGGCTATCGGCAATCGTCCGATATCGAGCGCACCGCGCACGACTACTATGCCAACCCTTCGAAACGCGCGACCTATGTCGACGCGCTCCGAGCAGGCGGAGGCGTCGAGAACTTCGATCTCCGCATGAAACGGGATGATGGAACAGAGTTCTGGGCCTCCGTTACGTCCAAAATGCTGAACGTGGATGGCCGTGACTGCAGCATCTCTGGACTGGTCGATCTGACAGAGAGGAGGCGACGGGAAAGGGAGCTTCGGCGAACCCGGGAAACGCTCGAGGACGCCATCGAGTCGTTGTCGGAGGGTTTCGCGCTGTTCGACGCCGAAGACAAGTTGATCATCTGCAACGCCCCGTACCGGGACTTCCACAGGGTCAGCGCCGACATCATGAAACCCGGGATGATCTGGGAGGAGCTGATTCAGTCCGATCTCGACAACGGACTGTACGTCGAGGCGATGGGCCGCGAGGCGGAGTGGCTTAGCGAGCGGAAGGGGATGCGCCGCGATCTGCAGACGAACCTCGAGTACAAGCAGTCCGATGGCCGCTGGGTGTCGGGGTCGAACCGACGGACACGCCAGGGTGGGATCGTGGTGACGCTCGCCGACATCACCGACCGGAAGGAGGCGGAAGAGGCTCTGCTCGAGAGCGAAGGTCTCGTCCGCCGGGTCCTGGAGTCCTGTCCCGTGCCTCTGGCCATGAACCGCCTGGACGACGGAGAGTACATCTATATCAGCCCATCGAACGCCGAGCTTCTGGGAATCGACCCCGCGGACGGGCCGGTTTTCTCGCCGGATTCCTATGCGGATCCCAAGGTGCGTGAGGACTACGTCAGAAGGCTGCGCAAGGAAGAACGCATCGTGGATCTCGAGGTGCAGCGCGTCGGCGCCGATGGCGTGCCCTTCTGGGTATCCATGTCGTCGCAGCTGATCGACTACAAGGGCGAGGAAATGATCGTTTCCTCGATTCTCGATCTGACGGATCGCCACGCCGTCGAAGAAGAGATGGGACGCCAGCGTCAGGCTCTACATCAGAGCGAGAAGCTGAGCGCGCTGGGATCCCTTCTTGCCAGCGTGGCCCACGAGCTGAACAATCCCCTCTCCATAGTGGTCGCTCAGTCCATGCTCCTCGAAGAGCTCGCGTCCGATCCCGACATCTCCAAGCGGGCAAGCAAGATCAGCACGGCGGCCGATCGCTGCGCGCGGATCGTGAAGACGTTCCTTGCCATGGCGCGCCAGGAGCCCAGTGAATACCAGTCCGTGGATCTCAACGAGGTGGTGAAATCGGCTCTGGATGTCACAGGTTATGCGCTGCGTACGTCGGGGATCGAAGTGTCGACCCGCCTCGCCTCCGACTCTCCATCCATACAGGGAGATGCCGACCAGCTCACCCAGGTCGTAACGAACCTGATACTCAACGCGCAGCAGGCGATGGAGGGCATGGACGGCGAAGGACGACTCAAGATCAGGACATCCTATCGCCCGAACACGGGAGAACTGGTCGTAAAGATTAAGGACAACGGACCGGGGATCGGGTCAGACGTACGCTCGCGAATATTCGAGCCGTTCTTTACTACTAAGAAGATGGAAGCAGGCACCGGAATCGGGCTTGCTATCTGTCATCGAATCATCGAATCCCACGGCGGCACGATCGCCGTCGAGGATACCCGGGATGCGGGTGCCTGCTTCGTGATTCGATTCCCCGAGTCGACCCGGCCCGGCGAAGATTCCCAACCGGCCGAGAAACCGGAAGAGTCCCAGAGCCCGCTCGCCATTCTCGTGGTGGACGACGACGCGGACGTGCTGGACATTCTCGCCGATATCCTGAAGAGCGACGGCCACCAGGTGGAAGCGGCCGGTTCGGGCGATGCCGCGTTGGATCTACTGCGAGAGCGGGACTTCGACG
>CBDTYP010000089.1:0-10454 GCA_965364645.1 uncultured Gammaproteobacteria bacterium
ACAACTCCGTGCACAACGCCGCCGCGGGTTACTGGGCGATCGCCGCCCGATCGCCAATGCCATCCACCACGGTGTCCGCTTACGGGGCGACATTTGCCGCCGGGCTGATGGAGGCGGTCGTCCAGCTGCAGGTGGAGGCGCGTCCGATCCTTCTGGTGTCCTACGATCACACGGCGCCGGAGCCCCTAGCCGCGGCGATCGGGCAATTCCCGTCCTTCGCCGCCGCCATGGTGTTGAATCCCGAGGCCACCCCTGGATCAAGGAAGCTCGAGGTGAAGACCGCGGGCGGCCTGCCCGTATCCGGCATGGGCGACGCCGATCTCGAAAGGCTCCGAACCGGCAACCCGGCGGCTGCCTCGCTGCCGTTGCTGGAGGCGTTGGCGCGCAGCGAGCCGGTCAGAGTGATCCTTCCCCATGTGAACGGTCTGCAGCTGGCCGTGGACGTGGCGGCGGGATGAGTTCCGGGCAGGCGCTGGCCGCGCTCATTCCCCACGCGGACGCCATGTGCCTGCTGGACGCGGTGGAATCCTGGGACGAGACTCGCGTCGCCTGCCGCAGCGCGAGCCATCGCCGGCCTGACCATCCGCTGCGCCGGGATGGACACCTGTCGTCCGTGCACCTGCTGGAGTACGCCGCCCAGGCGACGGCGGTGCACGGCGGTCTCACCGCGGGGCCCGGCGCTGCGCCGGTACGCTATCTGGCGGCGGTGCGGGAGTGGGATATACACGTGTCCATGCTGGACGACGTCCCCGGCGATCTCCGCATCGAGGCAGAGCGCCTTCTGTCCATGGGGGACAACGTCGTGTACCGGTGCCGCATCGAGGAGGGCGGGCGTGTCCTCGCCGAGGGCCGCCTCACCATTGCCGCACCCGCAGTGGCGCCGTCGTGACCCGGGCACTGGTGACTGGTGCCAGCGGCGGCATCGGCTCCGCCATCTGTCGGCGTCTCGCGGCGGACGGGCTCGACGTGATCGTGCACGCGAACAGCAACGCGAAACGCGCCGAGGCGCTCGCGGCGGAGATCCGCGGCGGGGGCGGCAGCGCCGAGGTGGCCGTGTTCGACGTCACCGATGCCCAGCGCACCCGCCAGTATCTCGAGGCGCTTTGCGCCGACGAGGCCGTGCAGGTGATCGTCAACAACGCGGGCATCCATTCGGACGCGCCAATGCCCGGCATGAGCCGTGCCCAGTGGGACGAGGTCATCGACGTGTCCCTGAACGGTTTCTTCAACGTGACCCAGCCCCTGCTGATGGCGATGATCAGCAAACGCTGGGGTCGCATCGTCAGCATATCCTCGGTGGCCGCGGTCATCGGCAACCGCGGGCAGGCGAACTATGCGGCGGCCAAGGCGGGCATCCACGGCGCGACGCGATCGCTCGCCCGGGAGCTCGCTTCCCGGGGGGTGACGGTGAACGCGGTGGCGCCAGGCATCATCGCGGGCGACATGGCCGACGCAGTCTTCGACGAGGCGCAGATCGACGCCCTCGTCCCAATGAAGCGCGCCGGCCGGGCGGAGGAGGTGGCGGCGCTCGTCGCGTTTCTCGTGTCGGAAGAGTCGTCGTACATCTCCGGGCAGATCATCGGCGTCAACGGCGCGATGATCTGAGCGCTTCCACGATGCAGATCGCCGTCGTCATACCGGCCTTCAACGAGGCCGCGACCATCGCGGACGTGGTGGAACGGACGCTCCGCCACGTCGAGAACGTGATCGTCGTCGACGACGGATCCCGGGACGATACCGTGGGGTCGCTGGCGGGCCTCCCGGTGATCCTGATTCAGAACGAGCACAACCTCGGCAAGGCCCCCTCCATGGCGCGCGGCTTCGCCGCCGCCCTCGAGGGATCGATGGACGCCGTCATCACGCTGGACGCCGACGGCCAGCACCGCCCCGAGGACATCCCGCGGCTCGTGGAGGCCGCCGCCGATTACCCTGGGGACATCATCATCGCCGCGCGGCTCGAGGGCCGCGAGCACATGCCCCGGTCCCGACGCTTCGGCAATGGGCAGGCGGATTTCTGGATCTCCTGGGCCGCCGGCTACCCGATCCACGACACGCAGTCCGGCTACCGCCTCTATCCCGCGGAGGTGCTGAGACGCATCGACATACCCGCCAAAGCGCGGAGCGGTTTCGTGTTCGAGAGCGAAGTGCTGATCGAGGCCGCACGCTTCGGCTGCTACGCTCGCGGCATTCCCATCGACACAATCTACGGAGAGAGCCCCCGGGACAGCCACTACCGCGCGGCCCCGGACACATTCCGGATCACGCTCATGGTGGCGGGGAAGCTAATCCGGCGCGGCTTGTTTCCCCTGGGATTGCTGCGATCTCTGGGAGTATTGCCCCATCCCGGGCGTGCCGGGCGGGCGAAAAGCCCCGAAACCATGAGCTAAACTGTGAGGGCGGTGGAGCCCATCCAGAGACCGCTAACGGACAAACGTAGGGAGTAACAATCGATGAGCCTGAAATTGTTGAAGGTAATCATCCCCGGCGCACTGGCTATCCTGCTGATCGCCTGCGCGGGTCAACCGGTTCACAATATCGACAACGCGCCGATCAACGTGTCGAGCCCGAACTACGACCTCTCGGACGTGACGAAGGCGATTCAACGCGCCGGGACCGGTCTCGGCTGGCAGATGAAGGAGGAGACGCCGGGTCACATAGTGGGCAAGTTGTACATACGCAGTCATGTCGCCATCGTCGACATTACTTATACGCTCGATGAGTACAGCGTCAACTACAAGGACAGCACGAACCTCAAGTACAACGCATCCAACAACACGATACACAAGAACTACAATGGCTGGATTACGAACCTGACGAGAGCCATCGACTCTCAGATCACGTCGCTCTAGTTGCCAGGTTTCATCGCGACGTATTCGCTGAAGATGCGGTGAACAATCCCCTGGCGGGGAGAGGCGAACGCGCTCTCCGCCAGGGCATCGACGATCGTTGCCGGCGGGACGCAGTTATCCACCGTATCCCAGAAGTACTCCATCAGCGTCCGGGTCTCGGCGCCGCCGGGGCCGATGCGCGCCATCAGCGGGACGACGGTCTGCAGGTAGAAGCGGGTGAAGCGATAGGCTGCCGACCCGGATGCCGGGCGCGTCACTTCCAGTATCACCAGCCGGCCTCCGGGCTTCAGCACCCGGAGGTATTCGCGAAACGTGCTCTCGAGATCGGTGACGTGACGCAGCGCGTAGCCCATGGTCACGAAGTCGGCGCAGCCGTCGGCCAGGGGCAGCTTCTCGGCGACGCCCTGCACGAGCGCGATGGGCAGGGTCTTTCGCGCCTCCGCGAGCATCCCCATGCTGAGATCGACGCCCGTCACGTGGCCATCGTCGCCGAGGAGGTCACGGGCGGCCCGGGCGACGAGGCCCGTGCCGATGGCCACGTCGAGCACCCGGTGCCCCGGTGCGAGTCCCGCCCGGCGCAGGGCGTCACGCCTGTAGCGGACCCCGGATCCGAGGGACATGACGCCGTTGATCCAGTCGTAGTGGGGGGCCGTACGGTCGAATATGCCCGTGACGAAGCCCCGGCGCTCGGGCTCGCCCGGGTAGTACTTCTCCAGGGGGGGATGGGGCGCGACGCCAGCCGCGGGAGGCTCGTTGGACCGGCTCATGGCGCCCCATGATAAGAGAACTGCGCACCAAGTCTACTCGCGCTTCGGAAGCAGCTATTATCATTTCTCGGCCCGGAACAATCTGCCGGCGGAAATGCACCGCCGGGTACGCGTCGCGGCCCGATTCGACTCTGGTTTTGCCGATTCCTGGTCGATAAATGAGGAAACCGAGATCGGCGCCGGACAATTGAGTCCGGGAACGAAAGGGTTCAAACGGATCGTGACCATCAAGCGAATTCTTCTCTCCGCCGTGGCGGGCCTGCTGCTGTGCGCCGCGGCGGCGGCCGAGCAGCCGGGCAACTTCGAGCGCCCCCCGAAGCTCGAGGCGGACATCCTCTTCTGGACCAAGATCTACACGGAGGTCGACACCCGCGGCGGTCTGATCCACGACTCGAGCTACCTGGGTGTCGTCTACGAGGTCGTGCGCTTCCCGGCGCGGGCCGGGACCCGGACCCAGCGCAAGATGGTCAAAGCAGCCAAGCAGCGCTACAAGAAGATTCTCCTCGAGCTCGCCGCCGGTAAGCGCGAGAATCTCACGGAAGAGCAGGCCCGCGTCCTGGCCCTGTGGCCCGAGGACGTGAGCAACAAGACGCTGCGGGCCGCGACGCGCCGGCTGCGTTTCCAACTGGGACAGTCGAACAAGTTCCAGGCGGGGCTTGCCCGCTCCGGGATCTGGGAGGCGCACATCCGCAGGATCCTCACCGAGCATGGTCTGCCCCCCGAGTTGGTGGCGCTGCCCCACGTGGAGTCGTCGTTCAATCCCAAGGCACGATCCCGGGTCGGTGCATCCGGGCTCTGGCAGTTTACGCGCTCCACTGGACGGCGCTTCATGCGCATAGATCGCAGCGTCGACGAGCGCATGGACCCGTATCTCGCCACGGTGGCGGCCGCCGAGCTGCTGCGCCACAATTACTCGGCGACCGGCACCTGGCCGCTGGCGATCACTTCCTACAATCACGGCACGGCGGGCATGCGCCGTGCGGCACGCAAGCTCGGCACGAAGGACATCACGCGCATCGTGCGCGAGTACAAGAGCCGGCGCTTCGGGTTCGCGTCGCGCAACTTCTACGTGGCCTTCCTCGCGGCCGTCGAGATCCACTTCAATCCGGACAAGTATTTCGACGTGATCCCGCGCCACTCGCCGCCGCCTACGCAGTTGGTGCGTGTCCCCGACTACGTGAGCGTCGGAACCCTGGAGCGGGTGCTCGGGATCGAGCGGGATGTTCTGCGGGAGCACAACCCCGCCCTGCGGCCCTCGGTGTGGCGCGGTGCGAAGTACGTGCCGCGCGGGTACGAGCTGCGTATCCCGGCGTCCGCGCCCCGGGCCGAGATGCTGGCCGCGCTCACCCAGATAAGCGAGGACGAGCGTTACGGCTCCCAGCAGCGGGATCGTTACTACAAGGTGCGGCGGGGCAACACGCTCGCCGGCATCGCGAAACACTTCGAGGTCGACATCGACGATCTCGTCGCCGTCAACGATCTCAAGAGTCGGCACCGCATCCGAGTAGGCCAGGTTCTCGCCCTGCCGCTGCCGGACGGCGTCAAGGTGGACCCGGCGGCGCGGGTGCCCCCGGAGACCGTCGCGGCGGTGTCCAGGCCGGCGCCGACGATGGTGGCGGAGAACGGACAGTACACCGTGCGCCGCGGCGACAGCGTCTGGCTGATCGCGCGGCGCCTCGGGGTCGACGAGGAGATCCTCGTCTCCCTGAACGATATCGGCGACGGCGAACGCATTCACGTGGGGCAGGTGCTGCGGGTCGAGCCCGAGAAGCCGCAGCCGATCGTCGTGGCTGCCGCACCGGCGGAGGCGGTCACCGAGGCAACTCCGAGCGAGACTCCGAGCGCCGCGACCAGCGCGGCGATCGAGGCGCCGGCGACTATTGTGCCGCGCGATACTACCCGGGCTGAAATCGTGGCGACCGACGCGGCGCAGGCCGACGCGGCGGTTTCCATGGCCGGCGCGACGTCGCCGGACGTGGACGCCCCGGCCATCGAGGTCGCCGGGATCGCCGAAACCGTCGAAGCTGTCGAGGTCGCTGCCGAAGCCGAGGCCGTCGAAGCTATCGAGGAAGCGCAGCCGGATCACGTGAGCGACGGTTTGATCGCCCGGGTTGAGCAGGCGGAACCGACGTCGGCCGAGGAGGCGGAGGAGATCTCCCCGGCCCTCCCGCTCACGGTGCAACCGGACCTGCTGGCCGATCCGAGCGACTACTCGGTGGTGGCCGACGCCAGCATCGAGGTGCAGGCGGCGGAGACACTCGGGCACTACGCGGATTGGCTGGACATTCGCGCGTGGCGGCTCCGGCACCTGAACGACATGCGCTACCGCGAGCCGGTGGTCATCGGCCAGCGCCTCACGCTGGACTTCTCCAAGGTCAACGTCTCGGACTTCGAGCAGCGCCGGCTCGCCTATCATCGCGGGCTGCAGGAGTCCTTCTTCAAACGCTTCCGTATCGCCGGGACCAGCACCCACGTCGTCCGGCGGGGGGATTCCCTGTGGATCCTTGCCCGGCGCGAGTACGAAATCCCGCTCTGGCTGCTGCGCCAGTACAACCCGGATCTGAATCTCGATGCGGTCGGCGTCGGGGCGACGGTGACGATTCCGCGCCTGGAGCCGTTGGATGGTGGGGATTCGGTGGCTCGGACCACCACCGCCCGGGTCAACTAGCGTTCGTTACGTTCGATCTACGCCTTTGTGTCAGATCCTGATACCAGGAGACGAGGCGGAGGCGAAGTTCGCTACTGGATGTTGTTCTCGGTCTTGTACTTCGCGATGGAATCCTTGAGCTCCGTGAACTCGTCACAGCCGAGCCAGCACTCCTTGTCCAGCACCGCGAGCCGCTCCTCGGCCTTCGCGAGCTCGCCGGTCTCGAGGTACAGCTCGCCCATGTACGCGTTGGCGCCGCGGTGCTCGGGATCGGCGGCGAGGGCCTGCAGGTAGTAGCCGCGGGCCTGGTCGAAGTTGCCGATCTTTCGATAACCGTAGCCCAGCATATTCAGTACGTCGGCATTGCCGGGTTCTTCCTCATGGAGCCTGGCGAACTTGTCGATGGCGACCTCGTAGTCGCCGTCATCCATGGCCTGCTTGGCAAGGGAGTACTCCGACGCGGGCTCGTCGTCGTCGTCATCGCTGGCCGCGTGCAGTGCCGTCGAGACACCAAACAGCGTTACGGCCAGGGCCGGGTACAAGAAGCTGCGAAACGCCTTGAGAGTCGCCATGGGGATCTCCTCCTGAGCACATCGTCACGGCCGCCGGGCTGCATTCTACCTATGACCCATGGCAACGCGAAATGATTCCCCGGCTGGAGGAGGTTATCCAGGGGAAGGAGATGAGCGGCGGGGATCGGCAGTCTGTTCTACGTGACTTCCTGGTGCCGCACTTCCAGGGTGAAGTGACCGTTGCTGCATCCCGGGGGTGGGACGCGGAGCACGTAGTAGTGCGGGCTCTCCCAGCGCTTCTTGCCGCAGCGCAGCTCGAGCTTCCAGGTGTATACGCGGGGGTTCAGGTTCCAGTTGACCTTCTTGTCGCGGAGATAGCTCTGATTGGTTATCAGCGTGAGCCCGTCGGCAGCCTCACGGCGTGCCGCCATGGGGATCAGCGCCGTTCCCCGGTGGCGCAGGGTCATGGTGTTGATGCACGCCGACGCGTCCTGGGTCCTCCAGCTCATGTCGATGGGCGGTGCATTGATGCTCGGTGTCACCAGGTGCACCGTGCAGTGCGAAAGCTTCACCTTCTGCCATGGCCCCTTTACCTGCAGGGTGACCGGGACGTGCCACCAGGAATAGTCGGCCTTGGAGGATTGCTGAACCGGTGAACCGAAGATCGGTGTGGGCAACAGCGTCGCCAGATCTCCGCAGGTGTGTGAAAGTGATCGGAAACCCACGGTGAGGTCGTCGAAGCGATCACGAAGTTCCAGTGTACCGATCATGCAGTTTCTTCCCGCCGCTCAATGATGATTCGGCGGGCAGTTTGCCACGGAGCAAGAAATCAGATTGCGAAGGCGGCCACATTTTCGACGCCGCTTACACGGGGGTGCAAATTTGTGCACGCGATTCACAAAAAACTGGGAACTAGCCTCCTTTTCCGCCGGCAAATGGGATCAGACCGCGTTGGCGCAGGATCTCTTTCAGGCGATCGGGATAGTCGGTGATGATGCCGTCCACGCCGAGGTTGATGACGTTGTTCATGTCAGGAATCTCGTTCACTGTCCAGACGATGACCCGCAGCCCGAGGGCCTTGGCCTCGTCCACCTGCGCGCCGTCGATCTCACGAAAGAACGGAGACCAGATGTCGCCGCCCGCCGCGTGAATGAGACGCGGAATGGATCCCCCGAAGTCGTCGACATCGAGATCGGCGGTCCACGGCGAGGCGCCGGAGCGTCCCGCCTGTATGTTGTCGAGCCAGCCCTGCTGGGCGGTCAGATAGGCAGTACGGATCGCTGGTGCCAGTCTCTGAACGTGCCCGAGCGTGCGCCAGTCGAAGGACTGGACGGTGACCCGTCCGTCCGCGCCCGCGGCGCGCACCGCATCGATCACGGCCTTCGCGAAGGCTTCCGGCGGCGGGGTCAGTCCGGGCTCGAGCGGACTCAGCTTGGTCTCGATGTTGAGGTGCACCGGATCGCCACCGGCCCGCGGGGCGAGAGCCAGGGCCTGGGTCAGGGTTGGGATGCGTTCTCCGTCCATGGGCTGCTGGTCAGGGAAGCGCCGCGCGTACCGGGAGCTCGGGTCCAGGCGGCCGACGTCGTAGGCGCGGAGCTCCTCGAGGGTCAGGCTGTTGATGGCCGGCAGGGGCGCCTGCAGCCAGGTGCCGTCCGGGCCCCGGGTGACGGCGGGGTTCAGGCGGCGGTCGTGGCTGATTACCACATGTCCGTCCCGGCTGACGCCGACATCCAGCTCCAACGTGGTCACGCCCAGGGACAGCGCGCGGTTGAAGCCCGCGAGGGTGTTCTCCGGCGCCAGGCCCCGGGCGCCCCGGTGGCCCTGGAAATCGAAGGCGCGTGCGACGTCCCCGGTCACGGCGAGCCAGACGGCCAGGGAGGCACAAAGAGTGGGTGTCCAGAGATTGGACCAGAAACTGTGTTCGGGGCGGGGAGGGGCTGCACCCATGCCGGGCTCATGGCGTCTCGATTCGGGGAGGTCGGCGCAGTATCGGCGGGGCCGTGGGCGGATGTAAAGCGGCGGCGAGGCTTCGGGTCAGCGGCTGCGGGACGCCCGGCGGGGCCTTACATCGGCGTCCCGAGCGCGGCGCTGCCGGCCGCCGTCGAGCTCCTCCTCTACCCGGGCCTGGTACAGGGTCCCCAGCTGCTCAGTGACATCGTGGCGTCCGAGCGTCGCGGCCCGGGCCAGCGCCGCGCGGATCTTGTCCGTCAGCCGCCGCTTGCGCTGCCGCTTCTTCTTGCGTGCGGTCTTCGAGCGGGCCTGGCGACTCGGCTGGCTGGTGGTCCGGCGGCTCACGGTTTTGCCGGCTCTCCGCGATGTCTTTTTCGCGCTCATGGATGGCTGATCGACAGAATCTTTACAAGACTTTAGGAATTCGGCTCCCCGGGATGGCCCGAACTGCGATGCTCGTCTGAGAATTGGTCCACAATCGAGCCCGTTTCGATGCTCTCAAGAGAGAGGGTGAGGCCCCGGTCGTTGTGAATGCCGGTCCCGGCTCCTAGGATTAAGGGGTAGCGGAGAGACCCTGGAACACGACTGCTGATCATGGACGCGGAAATCTATTCGAAAATATTCTGCGCGCTGGCCATTGCGCTCGCCGGAAGCTTCATCTTTATCGGGATGGGGTATGCGTGGTCCGTCATTGCCGCGAAGCTCCAGCGACGCAACCCCTTCGGCGCGTACATCCTTCGCGAACCGGGTCATCGCGTCCGCGCGACTCTCGAGGACCTCGACAGACGCTACTACCTGTATCTGTCCGGTCTCCTTGTTTACGTGCTGTTACTCGCCGTCGCGATGGTGTTACAAATGCCGAAGCTGCCCTTCGAGCTGAAAGAGTGGGTGTGGCTCGCACTCTCGGCCGTGCTCGTGGTGATCAGTCTTTTGATTCCCTTTCAGATCATCAAGCTGAAGCGGGCGCGATCACGACTCGCGTTCCGGCGCAGCGCTAACATCGCCGTGGGTCACGCGCTGCAACGTATCGCCAGTCGCGGATACAATGTCTATCACGACGTTCGCGTGGGGTCCCATGTCATCGACAACGTCGTAATCGGCGCTAAGGGCGCCTACGCGGTGAACGTGTTCGTGCTGGGCAACCAACGCGCGAAGAACGGCACGGCGCGGTTGGACGAATCGAATTTGGTCTTCGGTAAGGCCAGGACCAGCGCTCCGGTCGGCGTCTCGGTCAATCGTGTGGGCGGCCTGAGTAAGGAGCTATCCAAGGTCATCGGCCATCCCATCCGGGTGCGCTCGGTCATCGCGATACCTGGTTGGAACGTGGCCTCGACGGATTCCGACAAGCATCTCCTCGTCAACGAGAAGAACGTGGTAATGCTGACGGGATGGACCGATCCCGATACCTACCTCATGGACGACGACGTCACTCAGATACACGATTACCTGGCGCCCCGTTGCGTCAATGGAAAGTGACCGTCCGCACTATCCCAGCGTACTTGGCGAATGAAATTCCAGGGCATGGTGGCTCTTGCGGTCAGAACGTCCTCCTCCCGCTGACCGGCCCAGAGGAGCAGTATGAAACATCATGCACCGCGGCTGAGCTTGGTCGTTAGAGCGTGGCCCGCCGAAATGAAGACCTTAAGCTCGATTCTGATTCTTCTATTGATATCAGTCGCTGCAAACGGAGAGTATGAGTCAGCGACAGCGGAGTTAAACGCCGGTCTCC
>CBDTYP010000090.1:0-10447 GCA_965364645.1 uncultured Gammaproteobacteria bacterium
GTCGACGGCGAGTTCTTCGCCACCGACGACATGTGCACCCACGAAGACGCCTCTCTCGCGACGGGCTCGCTGAAGGGTGAGCTCGTGAAGTGCCCGCTGCACGGCAGCCGCTTCTCCTTGCGCACCGGCGAGCCGCTTGAGGATCCGGCGGAAGAGCCGTTGCGCTGCTACGCCGTCCGGGTCGAGGACGGCGCCGTGCTGGTCGATGTCGATTCGGGGGCCGGATCATGAGCGACGTGACGCCGGACGAGATGAGCGAGACGGAGACGGCGATGCGCTCCTATCTTCAGCGCATCGCCACCGGGCCCGAGCTCAGCAAGGACATCTCGCTCGAGGAGACCCGCCACGGCATGCAGCTGATCCTCGACGGCGAGGCCGATCCGGTGCAGGCGGGGATCTTTCTCATCGCGCTGCGCATGAAGCGGGAGTCCGACGACGAGACCCGGGGCATGCTCGAGGCTATCCGCGCGGCGACCCTCCGTGTGGAGGCCGACGTCGATCACGTGCTCGACATGGCCGACCCCTACGACGGCTATAACCGCACCCTGCCGGCGGCGCCCTTCCTGCCCGCGGTGCTCGCGGCCTGCGGCGTCCCGGCATTTTCCCACGGCGTAGAGAGCATGGGGCCGAAGTTCGGCGCGACCCATCGCCAGGTGCTGGCCGCGGCGGGCGCCGCGGTGGATGGCACGCCGGGCGAGGTCGCGGCGCGCCTGGAAGACCCGGCCGTCGGCTGGGGCTATGTCGACCAGAGCCGGGCCTCCCCGAAGCTCTACGGCCTGACGGAGCTCCGCCGCCTCATGGTGAAGCGTCCCGCAATCACCACCACCGAGGTCATGGCCGGGCCCATAACCGGGCGCGCGGGTACCCACCTCGTCACGGGCTTCGTACACAAGCCCTACCCGCGTATCTACGCGCTGCTTGCGCGCCACGCCGGGTACGACTCGGCGCTGCTGGTGCGCGGCACCGAGGGCGGGATCATCCCGTCGCTCCGCCAGACGGGGAAGATCTGGCACTACCGCGACGGCGGAGAAGAGACTGAGGTCGACATCAAGCCCGAGTCCCTCGGCATCGATCAGGCGCTGCGCGCAGTCCCCCTCCCCGAGCACCTGCCGGGGTATCGCAAAAAGACCGACGGCGTGGCGACCAGCGTCGACGCCGGCGCCATCGCCGCCGAAGCCGCCCGCGCCGGCATCGATGCGCTGGGCGGCAAAACGGGCGCCACCTTCGACTCCCTCGTCTACGGCACGGCGCTGTGCCTCTGGCACCTGGGCCGCTACCCGACCCTTCCGGAAGCCGCCGCCGCGGCTCGCGAGACCCTCGCCTCCGGCAAAGCCCTCACCCGATTCCAAACCTGAGATCAAGCGGGCCAGACCCGCTCGATTTCTTCAGTCCAATTCGAATCGGGACAGCGCGTCCAGGATCGCGCGGCGGTCGGCGTCCCGTTCGTAGGGCATCGATGCCACGAACTCGGCCGGCTGGAGGTCGGGGAACGCGATCCGCAGATCTGCCGCCCGCGACCCCGCGAGCTTCGCGTCCCCCAGACCCGCACTGGCGGCCACGCGGTAGAGGTGATCGTCCTTTCGCAGCTTCGTGATGTGCTCCAACGCGGCCAGGGCCTCATCGTATCGCTCCAGGTGAAAGAGCGGGCGGGCGAGATGGGTCCAGTAACGCTCCGGGTGATAGGGATTGAGACGCATGGACCTTCGCACCCATTCCTCGGCCTCACCGTGTCGGCCGACGTAGGAAAGGAACTCGCCCATGGAGCAGACGGAACGATCGTCGTTGGGATTCAGGAATAGCGCGCGCTCCTGGTGCCACATGGCGCGCTGGAGATCGCCGCGGGTCAGACGTACCTGGGCGAGCACGCGATGACACTCGGCCTCGTTCTCATCGAGCTCGAGGCCCCGCTCGCAGGCGGCCTCGCTGCGATTGACGAGCGCGGCGGGGTCGTCGAGATCGAACACCAGCGCCTGACCGATGCCGCAGGCGAGCCATGCATGGGCCACGGCGTAGTCGGGATCCCGTTCGATGGCACGCTCGAACATGTCGAGGCAGGTGCGGCAGTCGTCCGCCGTGAAGCGGTGGTGATGTTCCTTGCCCCGCAGCAGGAAGTCGTAAGCCTCCAGGCGTTCCGCCGGCGCCCGGCGGGCCTCGGCGAGGCGCGCGGCCTCCACGCGGCCGGCGAGGGTCGACACGATCGTCGATGTGATCTCGTCCTGTACGACGAACACATCCTCGAGCTCGCGATCGATGCGCTGCCCCCAGAGGTGGCGCCCCGCGTGGGCATCCACGAGCTGCACGTTGATGCGCACCCGCTGCCCGGCGCGTTGCAGCGTGCCGCGAACGAGATACCGGGCGCCGAGCTCGTCGGCAACCTGCCGATCGGTGACGTCCCCGTCCCGGTAACGAAACGCGGAGCCCCTCGCGATGACGGCGAGGGAGTGAAAACAGGATAGCGCCGTCGTGATGTCTTCGACGATGCCGTTGACGAAGTAGTCATCCTCGGCGGTGGAGAGGTTCTCGAAAGGCAGCACGGCGACGGTGGGCAGCGGCTGCTCCGTCTGGCGCTCGCCCTGCTCCACCGGCGCGGCGCCGGATCTCTGCAGCGTGTGGTAGAGCTGCGTCGTCTCCGCGCTCGGCTCCATGCCGAGGGAGCGCGCGAGGGACTCCCGGCACGTCTCGTACTGGCGAAGCGCATCGGATCGTCGCCCGACCCGCGCGAGCAGCTCCATCAGATTCCGGTGGGCCGGCTCGCAGGCGGGATCCATGGAGAGCCGATGCTCGAGGCTTCGGATGGCCTCGTCCAGCCGGTCCTCGTCCATGAGCGCGCGGGTCAGCCGGTCCGACGCCTGACAGACCAGTCTCTGCAGACGCCCCCGCGCCATGAGTAGCCAGTCCTCGTACTCCGGCTCTCGAATGCTGAGCCCATCCAGGAGCTCCCCACGGAAAAGATCGAGGCAGGCCTGCAGCTCGCCGGTGTCCTCGCTCCCGGCGAGGGCCTCCAGCTCGACCACGTCCGTGCCGCAAAGCCCGGTGTCCAGCTGCACCACATCGCCCTGGCTGACGATCACGTCGCCGCAGGTCCGGCGGATCTTCGAAAGCGCCTGGCGGAGATTGTGCCGCGCCCGCTCCTCGCCGGTCTCGCCCCACAGCAGGGACGCGAGCAGCTCGCGGGCATGGGGCCGGCCGCTCTCCACCGCCAGGTAGGCGAGCAGGGCCAGGGCCTTTCTGGATGAGAGGTCCACGGCCCTGCCGTCGGACCGGTGCGCCTCGAAAGGACCGAGCAGATTGAGTGTGAGCAAGTGCGTCACGGGTCCAGATTATATACGCCTGGAAATAGACGCTCGATAGACGCTCGATGGCGGTCCGTATTGACGCCCCCGGCTCAGTATTCAGTCATCCCCGGGAGGGATATCGACACACAACAGGAGAAGACCGATGACTGAACTGACGAAAGAGCTGCAGACAATCAAGGCGAAACAGAAGGCCACCTGGAGCGCCGGCGACTACGGCATCGTGGCGAAGAGGCTGGAGGCGAGCGCCCTCGAGTTCCTCGATCGCATAGGCATCGAGCCCGGCACCCGGGTCCTCGACGTCGCCTGCGGCACGGGGCAGCTGGCGATCCCCGCGGCACAGGCGGGTGCGCGGGCTTGGGGAATCGACATCGCGCCGAATCTCATCGAGCAGGCCCGGGCCCGGGCTACGGGCGAGGGCCTCGACGTCGAGTTCACCGTGGGCGACGCGGAAGCCCTGCCCTACGAGGACGGCAGCTTCGATCTGGTGATCTCTCTGATTGGTGCCATGTTCGCGCCGCGCCCGGACGTGGTCGCCGCGGAGCTCACCCGCGTCTGCCGGCCCGGTGGCCGCATCGTCATGGGTAACTGGACGCCGGAAGGATTCATCGGCTCGTTCTTCAAGACCGTGGGAAAGCACGTCGCGCCCCCCGCGGGCGTCCCCTCGCCTCTGGAATGGGGCAGCGAGGCGATCATGCGCGAACGGCTGAAGGAAGGCATCGCCGATCTCGAGCTGACGAAGCGCAACTACGCCTTTCGCTACCCCTTCCCTCCCGCCGACGTGGTGGAGTACTACCTCAGCTACTTCGGTCCGACCATCAAGGCCCACGACGCGCTCGACGAGGACGGTCGTAAAGCGCTCAGGAGCGATCTCGAGGAGCTGTGGGCGAGCAACAACCTGTCGAGCAACGGCTCGACCTACCTCGAAGCCGAGATACTCGAAGTCGTGGCGGTCCGCCAGTAACGCGAATCAGGCTCGCTTGATTTTCTGGCCCATCTGTTTTTCGTAGACCTTGACCATGGCGCTCTTCGGCTCGTCGCCGTAGCCCATGTCGATGGCGGCTCGGTAGGTTGCCACCATGGCGTCCACCACCGGCGTCTCTGCCTGCAGGCGTTCGGCTGCCTCCTGGACGTTGACGATGTCCTTGTAGGCGGCGTTCAGCGAGAAGTCCGTGTCGAACTTGCGATCGAGTATGCGGGGCACGAAGTATTCGCTGGCGAAGCTTCTTGCGCTGGCGGTGGTCAGCACCTCGGCCAGTGTGTCGGTGCCGAGGCCCGCCTTCACGGCCAGCGGCATCACTTCGCAGATGGCGGCGATGTTCACGTTGTAGATGATGTTGTTGACGGCCTTCATGAGCTGGCCGGATCCCACCTTGCCGCAGTGGACGATGAACTCGCCCATGATGTCGAGCAACGGCCGTGCGTCGTCGAAGGACTCCGTGCTGCCCCCGAACATCATCGTGAGGGTGCCGTTCTCCGCGCGAAAGGGCATGCCGGATATGGGGCAGTCCCGATAGGGGATGCCCGCTCGCTCGGACTTCTCCGCGAGCCCGAGGGCGGCGCGGTGGTTCATGGTCGTCGTGTCGACGATGACCAGACCGTCCCGCGCCGCTGCCACGGCACCCGGCTCGCCGAACAGCACCTCGCCGACTTCCTTCTCAGAGGGCAGGCAGAGAAACAGCCGGTCGACACTCGACGCCACATCGGCGGGACCGGACGCGGCACGGGCGCCGGACGCGGCGAGAGCCTCCACGGGCTCCCGGCGCGCATCGAACACCGTCAATGGGACACCCGCGTTCACGAGGTTCGACGCCATGCCGAAACCCATCCGGCCGAGGCCGATGAAACCAACGTCGTGCTTCTTCATGGCCTCTCTCTTCTATACCGCCTTCTCCGGACTCGTCCCGGTGAATCGCGGCAGGTCGTCCGCGACGTCGAACCAAGACAACCGCTCATCGATGAAAGCGTGCCGATCGGGCGCGCACGCCTCCGGATCGTCCAGCGTCGCAACGTAGGTCTCGATGATGGGCTTGTCGTGCCACATCCCCTCCCACGAGATCGGCGTGCCGCACTCGTTGCAGTGCCCCCGGAAGACGCCCGGCGAAGACTCGTAGCGCTTCGGCTCGCCGCGGGTGAACTTCAGGCCGCCCTCGTAGAAGAGCAGGATTGCCAGGACGGGCGCCGCCGTCGCCCTGCGGCAGCTCTCGCAGTGACAATAGGACACCTTGAAGGGCTTCATGGTGGTCTCGTAGCGGACGGCGCCGCAGAGGCACCCGCCCGTCAGCTTCTCGGGATAGTCGCTCATGTGCTCGCCTCCATCAGTCGACCATCAATCGACAATACCCGCCTTGCGCAGCCCGTCGACGATCTGCTCGAAGTCCGCGGGATCCTTGTAGGGGAGTATCTTGCGCCGATGCTCGAGCGAGTAGTCCGGGTTGATGCGCAGCACCTCGGCCCATTCGGCACGGCTCGCCTCGAGATTGCCCATGTGCCCATGGATCGACGCGAGGAGAACGCGGCTGATATCCGAGTCGGGCTTGCGCACCAGGCGGCGATTCAACACTTCCGCCGCCTGCTCGTACTCCTCCAGGTGAAAATGCGCCAGCGCGATGAGGTGCAGGAATATGTCTCGGTAGTGAGGATCGAGGCGCATGGTCTTGTGCAGCGCCTCGATTGCCTCGCGGGGATTCCCGGAATAGACGTAGATGAGTCCGAGTACGGAGAACCCATCCGCAGAGTTCGGCTCGATAGCCAGGCACTTATCTGCTTCGATCTTCGCCCGATCGTGTTGCCTCATCCACAGCGCGGTGATGGCGACCGCATAGTGAGCGTGGGGATCGGAGTCATCCAGCGCCACCGCATGCTCTGCCAGCTCCATCGCGAGATCCAGAGACCTGTCGGGGTCCGCCCCCCAGCGATTCACGTGGGCGATGACGTGATTGCGCGCGAGATGCGAGAACGCAAGTGAAAACTGCGGATCAAGCTCGGTGGCCTTCTCCAGCATCGTGCGTGCCTGGGCATTTGCTTCCGGCGTATCCCGAAATGCCTGGTCGCGGCCACGCAGGAAGTACTCGTAGGCCTCTAGGTTGTCGGTCTCGCGGCGCTCTACGCGCTCGCGCTCGTCGGGTGTCAGCTTGAGCGCCAGCGCCGATACGATACTTTGCGTCACCTCGTCCTGGACGGCGAATATGTCATCGAGCTCACGATCGTAGCGCTCCGCCCACACGTGGCCGCCGGTGGCGCCCTCGATGAGCTGCGCGGTAATGCGCACCCGATTTGCCGCCTTGCGCACGCCGCCCTCGAGAGCGTAGCGCACGCCGAGCTCCCGGCACGCGTCGCGCACGTCGAAGGACTTTCCCTTGTAGGCGAATGTCGAGTTGCGGGCGATGACGAACAAGCCGGCTATCTTCGAGAGATCGGTGATGATGTCCTCGACGATGCCGTCGTTGAAATACTCCTGCTCGGGATCGCCGCTCATGTTGGTGAAGGGCAGAATGGCGATGGAGGGTTTGTCGGGCAGCTCCAGAGAAGCCGGCTCCGGCGGCTCGGCCTGCGCCACTTCGGTCCCGTCCGGCAGCACCCGGTACGCGCGCACCGGCTTGTCGATGTTCTTGACCTGCTGCTCGCCCATGAACGCGTAGCGCACGGCGATCCGAGACCCGATCGCGTCGTAGACGGTGCCCGAGATACAGATCCCGCCGGGCTCGGCCAGGCTCTCGAGCCGCGCGGCGATGTTCACGCCGTCGCCGTAGATGTCACCCCGATCCTCGATGACGTCGCCGAGATTCAGCCCGATGCGGAAAGCGAGCTGCTGCTCCTCGCTCAACCCGTCATTCCGGGCCTCCAGGCTCTCCTGAATGGCGGTCGCGCAGGTGAGCGCATCGATGACGGCGTCGAACATGGCGAGCACCGCGTCGCCCGCGTAGTGCATGACGCGGCCGCGATGACCGTCGACGATGCCGGAGATGAGGTCGAGGTACTCGCTCAGCTTGCGGTGGGTCGCGTCCTCGTCTTCCCCGGTGAGACGCGAGTAGCCGGCGACGTCGGCGTAGAGAATCGCCGCGAGCTTGCGCGGTAGCCGCCCGGACTCTTCCACGGTCGCGATCCTTCCACTCGTCCCGAGAGTTGGTACACGGTGGAATTCTACTCTTCGCCCGGCGGGATTGCCCCCTCTACCAGACCCGCTCTGCGCAACCCGTCGAGGATCTGCTCGAAGTCCGCCGGGTTCCTGTAGGGAAGGATCGCGCGCCGGTGTTCGAGAGAGTAATCCGGATTGATGCGTAACGCCTCTTCCCATTCGGCGCGGCTCGCCCCCGCGTCCCCCAGGTGCCCGTAGACCGACGCGAGGAGCACGCGGCTGATGTCGGACTCGGGCTTGCGCACGAGGCGGCGCTTCAGATCGGACGCGGCTTGCTCATACTCCTCCAGCTGCACATGGGCGAGTCCCATTAGATGCAGGAAGATGTCACGGTAGTGGGGATCGAGGCGCATGGCCTTGTGCAGTGACTCGATGGCCTCGCGGGGCTTCCCCGAGTAGACCAGGATGAGACCGAGCACGGCGTGGCCCTCCGCGAAGTTGGGATCGATGGCGAGGCATCTCCCGGCGGCGCCGGCGGCGCGATCGTGCTGCCTCGACCAGAGCGCGGCGGCGCCCACCGCGAACCACGCATGGGGGTTACCCTCGTCCAGCTCAACCGCGCGCTCGCCCAGATCCAGGGCGCGCTCCAGGGATCCATCGGGCGCGTCTCCCCAGCGGTTGACGTAGGCGATCACATGGTTGCGGGAGAGGTGCGAGAACGCGAGCGAGAAGCGCGGATCCAGGGACACGGCCTTTTCCAGCAACGCGCGGGCCCGGGCGTTGGCCTCCGGCGTATCCCGGAACGCCTGCTCCCGGCCCCGCAGAAAGTGCTCGTAGGCCTCGATGTTTTCCGTGTAGCGGCTCTTTCCGGACTCGCGCACCTGGGGCGAGAGCCTCGGCGCGAGCGCCGCGACGATCTCCCGGGTCACTTCGTCCTGGACGACGAAGATGTCGTGGAGATCGCGGTCGTAGCGATCCGCCCAAAGATGCCCGCCCGTGGTTCCGTCGATGAGCTGGGCGGTGACGCGTACCCGTTCGCCGGCCTTGCGCACGCTGCCCTCGAGCACGTAGCGCACGCCGAGCTCGCGGCACACCTTGCGGAGATCCGATTGTCGGCCCTTGTAGGCGAAGGACGAGTTGCGCGCGATGACGAACAGACCGTTTATCTTGGAGAGATCGGTGATGATGTCCTCGACGACCCCGTCGCTGAAGTAGTCCTGTTCGGGATCGCTGCTCATGTTCTCGAAGGCGAGCACCGCGATGGAAGGCCGGTCGGCGACCATGGGCGGCGGCTCCTTGGCGCCGTCTCTCTGCGCTTGAATCCGACCCAACAGATCCTTCGTCTCCCTTTCGGGACCGACGCCCAGCTCCTTTACCAGCACCGCGCGGCAGCGCTCGTACTGTGCGACGGCGGCGTCCGCCCTGCCCTGGGCCGCGAACAGCTGCATCACGCGCCGGTGAAGATGCTCCTGTAGAGGATCGAGATTCAACGCACCCATGAGGTGTTCGACGGCTTTGTCGGCCCTGTGCGCATCGATGGCTTCGTCTGCGGCGCGCTCGTGCAGCTCGCACACGCGGGCGCGCAGGCGTTCCCGTTGGGCGACCAGCCACTGCTCGAATTCCGGCTCGGAGACCGTGAAGCCTTCCAGGAACTCTTTGTCCAGGGGAACCCGGGCTGCGTCGGGGAGCGCGTCCGCATCGATGATCAGGCGCGCATCGATGGACAGCTCCGCGCTCGAGAGCGTGACCTGGCCGCCCCGGGTCTCGATCGGGTCCACCCCGGCGTCCCGGAAAACCCGGCGAAGCTGGGTCAGGGCCTGACGGAGGTTGGCCCGGGCCTGGTCGTTCGCGCTGTCCCCCCACAGGAGCCCGGCCAGGTGATCCCGGGAGGTGGGCTCGTCGGCGCGCATGGCGAGATAGGCAAGCAGCGCCATGGCCTTCCGGGATTCCGGAGCAAGGGACTTACCGGCACGCAGCACGGCCGGTGACCCCAGCAGCCGAATCTCGGCGCCGGCTCCGATTCCGCTATCGGCCCCCGTGGTCATTGCCAGTGCTCCGATCACGCTCTCCGATACGATCCCATCACGCACGCCCCGTAGCCTTGGAACCGGATCGAGTTTATCACCATGCAACTACGGTATTTGAGGAGGCCGTTACGATGAAAATGATACGGATCAAAGGTATAGGTATCGGCAGGCTGGGAAGCTATCTGGCGACGTTCGTGGTGGGGCTGGCCCTCGCCCAGGTGAGCGATGTGGGCTGGGCGCTGCGGGCAGCGCCCGCCAAGCACAAGGGCGTCAGCGTGACGGGCCTCGGGGTCGTGAACGAGGAATCCATGTCCCGCCAGCTCGGCCTCGACGGACACATCATGCAGCTGCGCGAGATCACCCTGGAGCCGGGAGGCGCCATCGCCCAGCACAGTCACGCCAAGCGACCGGGGCTCGTCTGGACCTTGTCGGGATCCTGGGTGGAGGGGCGCGCGAACGGCGAGAAGGAGTATCCGGCCGGCGCGGGCAAGGGTTCGACCATCGTCGAGGACGCGGACACCGATCACTGGTTCTTCAACGACGGCTCGGTCCCGGCCAAGGTGCTGGTCTGCGACATCGTCAAGGCGCCCCAATAGGAGGCTCGGCGGACCCAACGTCCCCCTCGCCCCGCCGGCGGTCCCGCCGCCGGCGGGGCTATGTGGGGTTAGAATCCCGTACATGTCCGGTACCGAGCTCGTTCTTTATCACGCCTGGAGCTCCAGCGCGTCGCGCAAGGTGCGCCTGTGCCTCGCCGAGAAGGGGCTCGGCTACGAGTCTCGGGTGATGGATCTGCTGCGCTTCCAGCACCACAGCGATTGGTACAAGGCGTTGAATCCGGGGGGCATCGTGCCCTGCCTGTTCGTGGACGGCCGGGCCCTGGTGGAGAGCAATCTCATCAACGAGTTCCTCGACGAGCGCGTGCCGGCGCCGCCGCTCATGCCCGACGATCCGGCGGACAGGCACGAGGTGCGGCGCCTCGCGAAGTACGTGGACGACGTGTGCCTGCCGGCGGTGCAGAAGCCGAACTGGATGCGCAGCATGCATCCGGT
>CBDTYP010000091.1:0-10392 GCA_965364645.1 uncultured Gammaproteobacteria bacterium
GGGCTTGTTCAGCAGGTGCTCGGGGATCCCGATCTTGCCGACGTCGTGCAGCAGCGCGGCGAGCAGCAGCGCGGCGCGGTCGGCCTCGCTGACGCTGCAGCGCTGCGCGAGGGTGGGAGCGACACCTCGCTCGACAACCGCGCGCGGCAGATCATGTTCACCCTCGGGCAGATGCACGTGGCGAACACCCACACGGTGCCCGAGGGGAAGGGCAGCATCCGGATCGACGAGTTCAATCCGAAGAAGCTGTTGGCGGCCTTCTCCGAGAAGGGCATCGAGACCCGGGATCCGAAGGCGCTCACCCGGGCCTCGCTGGAGGCCTCCATCGCGGGCAATCCGAACCAGCTCGCGCTCGAGCCCCTCACGATTCGTCTCGACGACTCGACGATCAGCGGCGAGGTATCGGTGCCCGACATCGAACGCCAGGCGCTGCGCTTCGAGCTCGCGCTGGACGCTATCGACGCGGATCGCTACATGGCGCCGGAAGCGGAGAAGCCCGCAGCCTCGGGTGGGACCTCGAGTGGGGCATCCGGTGGCGCGGCGGGAACGCCGGGCGCGGCGGCAAGCGGCGCGTCGGAGATCCCGAAGGAGACGTTGCGCGCCCTCGACGTCATCGGACAGATGAACATCGGCAAGCTCAAGGCGTCGAACCTGAATCTCGCGGACGTGAACGTGCGCATCAACGCGAAGGACGGGCTCATCCGTCTGAACCCGGTCGACGCGAAGCTCTACGACGGCACCTACGCCGGCAACATCACGGTGGATGCACGGGGCGAGCGCCTGAAGACCAGCGTGGACGAGAACCTGGCCGGCGTCCTCGCCGGTCCGCTCCTGAAAGATCTGCGGGGCCAGGACCCCATCACGGGCAAGGCCAACGTCAACATCGCCATGAAGAGCGTCGGCGAGACGGCGGACGAGGTGAAGAAGTCTCTCAACGGCAGCGCCGACTTCGTCTTCACCGACGGCGCCATCAACGGCGTCAACGTGGCGCGCATGATTCGCGAGGCCTACGCGCGCATCAAGGGCACCAAGCTGCCGCCGGAGGAGGCCGAGCAGAAGACGGACTTCAGCGAGGTCCGTGGCAGCGTGCACGTGAGCAAGGGCATCGCCACCAACAACGACTTCACGATGAGCACGCCACTGCTGCGGGTCAACGGCAAGGGCACGGCCAATCTTCCGGCGGAGACGGTGGACTATCGGGTACAGGCGACCGTGGTGAAGACGCTCAAGGGGCAGGGCGGCGAGGAGCTGGACGATCTGGTGGGCATTCCCATTCCCATCCACGTGACGGGCAGCGCCGCCGACCCGAAGTACGCGCTGGACACCGAGGCCCTCGCCGAGGCGCTCGCGAAGTCCAAGGTGCAGGACGTGATCGACGAGAAGGTCGGCGACGACGCGGTGAAGGGATTGTTGAAAGGACTGCTCAAGTAGGCGGGCCGTGCTCCGGGTTCTGAGATCACTGTTCGACAGTCCGGATCGCGAAGCGAAGCGGCTGAACCGTGACGCGCCGGCGATCATCGATTCCGCCACGCACTCCTTTCCCGTGGATCGGGTGCGGGACATCGCACTCATGACGCTCGAGCATCTCGGCGAGGCCCACGAGCATCTGACCAATCACAGCGAGAGCCGCGACCAGGTCCTGTACCGTTTCAAGCAGCTCCACGGCGAGGCGAGGCGGCGCATGGACCAGGCCGCGCTGACCGCCTATACGCTGGTCATCATCCACCTGCGGGCCGAGGCGTTGGATGGCCGCGCGGCGCCGGCGCTGGAGGCCATCGACGCGTTCACCGGCCAGTGGTCTCACGCCGCGCAGCCGGAGTGAGCGGCCGAGTTCCCGGGGCCCGAGTACTTTCGTTCCCTTAACCGGCCTCCCGGTGTTTGTCTACACTATCTCCAGAATCTTGATTTCGTTGGGATATGTCCATGCGCATCGTCCTCGCTCTGTGCCTGCTGGGCCCGGCCTTCGGCTGCTTCGCCGAGTCCACCCACTTCTACAAGTCGGTCCACGACGACGGCACCGTCACCTATTCCGATACGAAGCCCCGGTCCGCGGCGTCCGTCGAGCAGGTGAATGTCCACCAGAGCAGCGCCGGCGCCCAGCAGCAGGGTCAGCAGCGCTTGAACGAGATCACCGCGGCCAGCAAACGCCTCGACGAGGAGAAGGCCCGGGAGGCGGAATCCCGGAGCGAGTACCAGTCACGCCTCGCCCAGGCACGCGAGGAAGTCAGCGTCGCGGAGCGCAACCTGTCGATTACCCGGCAGAGCAAGCACAACGCTACGCAGGAGCGCATCGACAACGCCGAGGAGCGGCTGCGCCTCGCCCGCAGGAAGCTCAAGGAAGTGCAGAGCGCCGGGCCTTAGAGCTCGCCTCTTCTCTACTGCTCGAGGGGAGCCGAGAGATCCCAGATGCGTACCAGGCCGTCGTCGCCGGTGGTGGCGAGGTAGCGCTCGTCCGGCGACACCCGGATCGCGCTGCCGCAGATGGACTGGCGCTGGAAGTGGCGCACGCTCTCGCCGCTCCCCGGATCCAGGAAGAACACCGAGCTGTCGTTGACGCGGCTGATGGTGGCCAGCACGTCTTCCCCGGGCAGGTACTGCAGCCCCGCGATGGCGCCCCAGTGGGGCGTCTTCATGGTCTCGAAGCTGTCGTCCCTCAGATCCCATCGGTACAGGCGCACCCAGCCGCCGCCGTAGAGCAGCGCGCCCCCCGGCTCGAAGCTCAGGCTCACGGCGTCCATGGGCGGTCTCTCCAGGGCGCGGTAGCGCCCGTCGCTCTCGATCAGGAACACCTGCCCGTCGTAACCACTGGAGGCGATGCGCCCGCTCCGCGGGTCCACGGTGAGCGCGGCCACTACCGCGTCGCCGTGAAGATCGATGCGCAGAACGTTGTCGAGGGTGGGCAGTGACCAGACGCCGACACTGCCGTCGTAGTGTCCGGTGACCACGCGACGCCCGAGGATCTTCACATGGGTGATGGCGCTGCCGGTATCCGCGGAGTAGCGGGCTTCGCCGGCGCGGCTCCAGACCACGAGGCGCCCGTCCTGACCGCCGGAGATGAGCTCCTCGCCGTCGAAGGTAAGTCCCTGGGCCGCGCCCTCGTGGGCCTGCCACACTTGCCCGGGTTTGTCGCCGCCCATCGTCCACAGGGCGACCTTGCCATCCCAGCCGCCGCTTGCCAGGGTGGTCGAGCCGGCGTCGAAGGCGAGCACGTCGACGCCCCGGTGGGTGGAGCCGTCCACGTAGTGAGGTGCCTCGTCGCCCATCTGCAGGACACTGCAGCCGGGCGCGAGGACCGCGAAGGCCAGCAGGATCCAGAGCGGTGCTCGAGCGCCGCCTTCAACCATTGCCGTCAACCATGGCCATAGCGCCTGCCCAGATAGTCGAACACCGCGCGCAACCCCATGGCTTCGCCGCCTTCCGGTCGTCCCGGGCGGGAGCGCAGGTTCCATGCCATGAGATCGAAGTGCACCCAGGGCGTTGCGGCGGGCACGAAGTCCTCGAGGAAGAGCGCCGCGGTGATGGCGCCGGCGTAGGGGCCGCCGGAGTTGACGATGTCGGCGATGCGGCTGTCGATGAGCTCCCGGTAGGGACGGTGCAGGGGCAGGCGCCAGAGGGGATCGCTGACCCGGCGGGCGGATTCGGCGAGGCCCTCGGCGACGTCGTCCCGGTTGCAGAACATGGCGGGGAGATCCGTGCCAAGCGCGACGCGGGCGGCGCCCGTGAGGGTGGCGAAGTCGATCATGAGATCCGGAGATTCGTCGCCGGCTTCCGCCAGGGCGTCGCAGAGAATGACCCGGCCTTCGGCATCGGTGTTGTCGATCTCGATGGCGATGCCTTTGCGGGATTGGAGCACATCGCCGGGGCGGTAGGCGTTGCCGGCCACGGCGTTCTCCACCGCCGGTACCAGCATCCGCAGGCGCACGGGCAGGCCGGCGCTCATGATCATATGGGCGAGTCCGATGGCGTGGGCGCCGCCGCCCATGTCCTTCTTCATCAGGCGCATGCCGCTGGCCGTCTTCAAATCGAGCCCGCCGCTGTCGAAGCAGACGCCCTTGCCGATCAGGGTCAGCTTCGGGTGCTGCTTCTTTCCCCAGCGCAGATCCACGAGTCGGGGAGGGTGGGCGGCCGCGCGCCCCACCGCGTGGATGGCGGGGTAGTTCCTGGACAGCAGCCCGTCGCCGACGATCTCCTTCACGTTGGCACGGAACTCACCCGCCATGTCCTTGACCGCGCGGGACAGATGTTCGGGCATCATGTCCTCGGCGGGCGTGTTCACCAGATCCCGCACCCGGTAGAGTCCCGCCACCTGCTCCCGGACCCGGCGCAGGCGGGCGGCGGACGGCACCAGGAGCTTCGGCTTGAGAGCTTCGCGCTTTCGGTAGCGGGTGAACTGATAGACGCCCAATGCCCAGCCGATGGCGGCTCGCTCGAGCACGTCCTCGGGCCAGTCCGCGTCCAGGCGATAGCTCCCGGGGGGCAGCAACCCGGGCAGGTGGGCAAGCGCGAAGGGATCGTCCACCTCGCCGACGCCTGCGAGCACGGACTTCAGGGAGCCGTCGGCATTCGGGACGAGGCACGTGGTTCCGGGTCGCGCGTTGAAATCCGCCGACTTTATCCAGCGCCGCAGCTTCGCGCCGCGGCCCTTCAGCCACTGTTTGAAGTTGCCGGCGCTCACCGGAACGAGGTCCACGGGCGCCCGGCGGGAGTGCTGAATCAGGCCATCAGACATGGTTTTCACGATCCTCGATTGTCAACGAGTTGCTATCTTAGGGTATCTTGGACGGGCCCGGGGAGGGGCCGGAATCATGGGCGAGGTGCACGAAGATCTGCCCAGAAAGCGTCTCGCGGAGCTGCGTATCGAGCACCGGGATCTCGACGACGTCATTACGCGGCTCATGGAGGGGCCTTACGTCGATCAGCTGCAGGTCCGGCGGCTGAAAAAGCGTAAGCTCATGCTGAAGGACGCCATCGCGCGCCTGGAGAGCGAGCTGATTCCCGACCTGGACGCGTGAGCGTAAGAACCATCGACCGCCTTCCACTTCCAGGCACACCCCCTCGCTCCCTTGACCCCCTGTCGGCAGTCGGTATGCTAGCGTGGAACGGTCAAGGGAACACGGTGAAATTCCGTGGCTGCCCCCGCAACTGTCAGCCAGCAATCCGCGGCCATAATCGGCCGTCGCCGGTGAGCCAGGATACCTGCCGTTACTCGCGTCACCGACTATCGAGCGGGTTGGCTCGATGGCTCGGCCTTCACAGGTGGTGGCGTTCGTCTTTCAGTTTCTGAGGGGGAGCGGCACCGCCGTCCAGCGTGATTCCATGGCCACAAGGGCCGCAACCACCGTTCTGCTGTCCGTGCTTCTAGCGGCGCCGATGCTTTCGCCGATGCTTCGGGTAGAGGCCGCCGGCGAGTCCCTGCACATCGAGCTCAACCGCCTCGAGGATCGGGATGACGGCTGCCGTGTGCATCTGGTCCTGGAGAACAAGAGCCCGCGGGCCTACTCCAGCTATCGCCTGGACCTGGTGGTCTTCGCCTCCGACGGCATCATCTCGCGCCGTCTGGCCCTGGAGGCCGCGCCCCTGCGGGCGAGCAAGACCATGGTCAAGGAGTTCGAGCTCGTCGGGCTCGCCTGCGGCCGGGTCGGGCGCATCCTCCTTAACGATGTGTCCGCATGCACGTCCGATGCCGGTGACGGCGACGATTGCGTCGCGGCGACGCGGGTCTCCAGCAGGTCTTCCGTGGGTTTCGTCAAATGATGGTCGGTTCGACGGCATGAACCTGTTGCACGGGCGCATGGTCATGGCGTTGGGATTCTCCACCGCCGCCCACGTCGCCGCCGCGTGGGTGATCAACGACGGCGTCGCGTGGACGAGTGCGCCGGCACCGCGCACCTTGAGCGTGTCCATGGCGCCCGCCGCGCCGCGGGCGGTCTTGAACAGTATCGCGCCGTCGGCGACGGCGGCCCTGTCGCCGGCACTCGTGGAAGCGTTGGAGCCGTCGAGGGTTCAGGTGATCGACGAGCCGGACAGGATCGTCACGGCGCGGGTCGCCGATGTGGTCGAGCATCTGGACGCACCTCTGGTGACGTCCCGCGGGCCCGAGCGCGCGCAGCGCGCCCGGGAGGTGTCCGCATCGAAGATCATCACCGCAGTGGCGGCCAGCGGAGAATTTCAGGTGGCGAAGGCGGTCCAGCGGGAGGTGGTCGAGAAGCCACTGCCCCCCGAGCTGGCCCCGGTTCCCGCCACGAGCCGCGATGCTCGTCCGGATCCTTCGCCGCGCCGGGCGGCAGCACCGGCGCCCGCGCGCAAGGCTGCGGACGGAGATCCCGGCGCCGGCGCGTCCCCGCGTTCACCGGCCAGGGTTGCCGGGGACCCCGGCGCGGACCGCAGCGCGCAGCCGGCATCCGGCAACGAACCGCCGCGCTACCCATGGACCGCGCGGCTCAAGGGACACGAGGGGCGCGTGATCTTGAGTGTCTGGGTGAGTGCCGACGGCGGTCCCGAGCGTCTCGCAGTCCTGCAGAGCAGCGGCTACGCGGCGCTGGATCGCGCGGCGGTGGATGCGGTCGAGGGTTGGCACTTTCAGCCGGCCCGGCGCGGCGGCCTCGACACCGGCTCGCTGTTATACGTGCCTGTCGTGTTCCGGCTCGACGACTGAGGCGCGCGCCACCAGGCGCGTCAGTGGGCGCGTCAGTGGGCGCGTCAGTGGGCCAGGAGCGGATGGGTCGGCGGCCGCACCCGGTCGTAGCGGCGGCGCCACTGGTCGATGGGCCGCGAGTCTTCCGAGAGATGCCCGTGCTCGCGGATCGCAATGCGCAGTGCGTGGCGGAGTCTCGGGTTCCCACTGGCGTCGTAGTCTCCCGCGTCGACGCCGGTGTCCATGGCGCGAGCGGCGCGTCTTTTCTCCGCGACGAAGGCACTGTCCCCCCAGCGCTCCAGCAGCGCCGCGAAGCGTTCCTGGGCCTCGTGATCGTAAGGCGTTCGGTTGCCGAGAGCATCGGTCAGGGGATGGCAAGGATAGAGATACACGCACGCGCGATGGTAGGGGGGCGCGTCGTTGGCCTCCGCATTGGCGCGGCGTGCGCGCAGGAGACGCGGCAGCACGTGGGTGTGGGGCCCCGGCGGCGTCGGTGGATCCATCCGCGGCGATCCGATGCGCTGATAGACCTCGACCCGGCCCAGCCGTGAGATGAACACCCGGTGCGGACTGCCTTCCTTGATGGCCCCCATGGCGGCGTTCCCCGGCTCCAGCAGGGAACGGCCGCAGTAGTCGCGCAGGCTCCGCTGCAACGCTTCTGAATCCGTGCGCACGCAGACGTCCACGTGGGGGATCCCGAGACCCATGTCGAAGAGCGTGGCATCCCGGTCCGACGGGCGCATGGCATCCACGTCGGGGCCGATCTCCGTGAGCACCGTGCGCGCGGCGCCCGCGGCCCGCCGCCAGGGCAGACACAGGGAGACGCCCTGCAACCAGCGATCCGGGTGGCGGCTCAGGTTCTGGAAGGCATAGGGCACCGCGTCGTCGCGAATCGCGAGGCCCAGGCCGCCGGCGGCCGTGACGATGCGGAGCTCCCCGTCCGCCAGATCGGTGTCCGGGTCGTCGGGGAGCCAGTGAAACTCGCCGATGGCGCCATAGCCGCCGATGCTCCAGCTGCTGCGCCGGTCGGCCAGGTGCGTGCGCAACGTCGACAGCAGGTCGTGCCCCTCGTCCATGGGCGGATTCTACGACGTGATGCGCGCCACCGGGATAACGTATCGCCCCTCCGGGGACTCGCCGGAGAGCGCGCGGATGCCGAAGCAATCCCGCAGGTGCTCCGTGCTGAGCACCGCGTCGGCATCTCCCTGGGCCACCAGGCGTCCGGCGCCGAGAAGCGCGAGCCGGCTGCAGTGGCGGGCAGCCAGGGTCAGATCGTGCAACACCACGATGACGGCGGCGCCGTCCGCCGCCATGCGTTCCAGCATGGCCATGACTTCCAGCTGGTGGGCCGGGTCGAGTCCGGCGACGGGCTCGTCCGCCAACAGGATGCGCGGCTCGCCGGCCACGGCCCGTGCCACGAGCACCCGGGCGCGCTCGCCCATGGACAGCGCGCCGACGCTGCGCCCGCGAAACTGCTCCACGTCGGTGGTATGCATCGCTCTCGTGACGCAGTCCCAGTCGTGGGTACTCATGGCGGCCCAGGGGTGGCGGTGGGGCAGGCGCCCGAGGGCCACGACCTGCTCCACGGCCATGGGCCAGTGACAGGCGGCGTTCTGGGGCAGGTAGGCGATGCTTCTCGCCCGCTCCCGGGGCGGGATCCCGCCCAGCGGACGCCCCTCCAGGGTGACCTTGCCGGCGTGCGTGTCCAGCACGTTCGCCAGCACCCGCAGGAGCGTCGACTTACCGGCGCCGTTGGGACCCAGCAGGCCGACTACGTCGCCGGGCCCCACGGACAGGTCGACGGAGTCGAGGATGCGCCGCCCGCCGAGAGTGACGCCGATGGCGGTCGCCGCGAGGGTGCTCATTGGGTGGATCTCCGCATGCTGACGATGAGATACAGGAAGAAGGGGCAGCCGATGAGCGCCGTCAAGACGCCCAGCTTGAGCTCCGATGCCGTCGGCAGCAAGCGTACGCCGATGTCGGCGGCGAGGGTGAGGGCGGCGCCGCCCAGCGCGCTCGCCGGCAGCAGCATCCCCGGGCGGTGACCCACCAGAGGACGCAACAGGTGCGGTACGACGAGACCGATGAAGCCGATGGCCCCCGAGACCGCCACCGCGGCACCCACCGAGAGTCCGACGCCGAGCAGCAAGAGCAGGCGCAGGCGGGAGAGCCGAAAGCCGAGGCTGGCGGCGGCCTCCTCGCCGATGGACAGCGCGTCCAGCGCGCGCCCGAGCTGCAGGAGGAGCACCCAGCCGACGACCATGAAGGGCAGGGCGACGCGCACGTGCTCGAAGCTGCGATCCTGCAGCGAGCCCAGCAGCCAGAAGATGATTTCGAGCGCGGCGTAGGGACTGGGGGCAAGGTTCAGGGTGAGCGAGGTGAGGGCGGCGGCCAGGGTGTTGACCGCGACCCCCGCGAGGATGAGGGTCAGCGTGCCGCTGCCGCTGCCGGCCAGCAGGGTCACCAGCGCGAGTCCGATCATGGCCCCCGCGATGCCGCCGAGGGGCAGCGCCATGGCGAACCAGGTGGATGCGCCCGTGTACAGCATCAGCACCGCGCCGAGCGCGGCGGTGGAGGAGGCGCCCACGAGCCCGGGCTCCGCCAGTGGGTTGCGCAGGTAACCCTGCA
Organism: uncultured Gammaproteobacteria bacterium; assembly: GCA_965364645.1. Taxonomy (GTDB): domain Bacteria; phylum Pseudomonadota; class Gammaproteobacteria; order HK1; family HK1; genus JAABYT01. The sequence goes on from CBDTYP010000091.1 coordinate 9,263, forward strand.
GAGCCGCGCCGGCGAGTCCGAGGGTCACGCCGACCACCGTCGCCAGCAGCGCCCGTGGCATTCGGATCTCGCTGAAGATCAGCCACAGGGTCCCGGGATCGTCGACGGCGCCGCCGAGGAAGAGATCCAGCAACGGAGCCGTGGAGCGGCCGGCGAACAGCGACACGACGAACAGCAGGGCAGTGAGGAGCGCGAGGGATGCGAGCACCAGAACGTAGCGTCTAAAGCTATCGGACGTTGGGTTGTCGGACGTCGGGCCGTCGGATCTGGGGCCGTCGGAGGATCGGGCTGGCGGATCCGCGGGGATACTCATGCCGGTCAGGGTCTCGCAGGATCGCCGATGGCCGCACGTGCCGCCGCCAGATGGTCCAGCGCGTCCACGAGCCAGGGCCCCGGGCAGCTCCAGAGCGGGCGGGGGATCTCGACGACGCTGATGCGCTCGCGGAGATCCCGCAGGGCCGGATGGGAGAGTATCTGGGTCGCCATGGCGGGCGCGTGATGGCCTTCCGCCTCGACGATGAGCAGCTCGGGCTCCGCGAGCAGCAGTGTCTCCAGGGGCAGCTGCCCCACCCGCAGGATGCCGGCCCGGGAGGCCAGGTTCTCGAAGCCGGCGATGTCGATGAGTGAACCGCTGAGGCTGCGGGGCCCCAGGGTGAAGCCGTTGGGACTGTAGACCACCGCGAGGGGGCGGCGCGGCGCCCTCTCGCGGTGGTGCACGGCCCCGGCCGCCGCAATACTGCGGTCGAGGTCCGCGATCATGCGTTCCCCGGCCACCCGCACCCCCATGGCCGCGGCGGCCCTGCGAATCTGGGCGCGGGCGTCATCCAGGGATTCCGCGATGTCGAACTCCAACACGTCGTAGCCGAGCCGCTTCAGCAGGTTCACCGTCGCGCGGGCCGTGTAACGCCCTGCGAGGACCAGATCCGGATCGAGCCTCAAGACTTCTTCCGCGTTGCCGTGGTTTCGGTGCACCCCCTCGGCCAGGGAGGCGCGCGGCGACCACACGGGATCCGACGCGAGGAAGGTGACCGATGCGACGTGCCCGCGGGGCGCGAGCGTCAACGCCAGCAGGTCCCCGCAGATGTTGATGGACACGATGCGGGTCGGCGGCGCGGCGTCGGCATTGCCGA
>CBDTYP010000092.1:0-10371 GCA_965364645.1 uncultured Gammaproteobacteria bacterium
CCGGCGCCGCGTGGTCCAAGCCGTACCAGCGCTGCCACTCGTCGATGTCCTTGATGCGGAAGTCCGCGGCGAGATCCACCACCTTCGAGCCACCGTCGAGCAGGGCCTTTGCCTGGTGCATGGCGGTCCCGTTCGGGGTCGCATAGAACACCATGTCGCAGCCGCTGACGGGGTCATCGGCGGGGTCGCAGTACTCCAGATCCACGAGCCCACGCAGGCTCGGAAACATGTCGTCCACCCGGCGCCCCGCCTCCCCCCGGGAGGTCACCGCGACCACCTCCGCCTCGGGATGCAGGGCGAGCAGACGCAGGAGCTCAACGCCCGTATAGCCCGTTCCGCCGACGATGGCAACGCGAATCATGGGGTGGATTCAGGTCCTGGAATGCGATCGATTGAATGATGGTAGCAGAGTGGAAGAACTCGCGGGAGGCTGTCTAAGGTGCTGACCGTGTTGGGTTTTGCCAACACGGACGCGCCGCTGGAGGGGCTTGGCGAAGAAGCCCGGGCGACAAAAATGGGCAATAAAAAAGCGGCCGGAGCCGCTCAATAGTTCTGACGGTCGTTGTTGTTATAATTTCGCAACAACGTATGCTCGAGAATGCTAGTCCCTGCCCTGGTGACTGTCAACGCGAGGCCCGTTTCGGGAGCCGAAGCGGAATCGATGAGGGCCTCCCGGCGCGTCAAACCCTATGAAAATCCTGGAGTCGCTGCGGCAGAATCTGGCGCGCGCCGACGCGTTGTTGCCGCTCGCGCTGGTCGGCATCGTAAGCGGTGCGTTCTCGGGATTGGTCATCATCGCGTTCCGCATGCTCGCGGAATCCTCGTTCCTGACCTTCGGCATTCGGGACACCGCCGAGGACTTTGAAGCGCTCAGCTGGCATTGGCGGATCGGCCTGCCGGTGATCGGCGGCCTCGCCATCGGCATCCTGATGACCAACGTATCGGCGGCGACCCGGCAGGTCGGTGTCGTGCATGTCATGGAACGACTCGCCTTTCACGCCGGACGTCTTCCCTGGCGCAACGCGGTGCTGCAGTTCGTCGGCGCAACCATCGCCATCATCACCGGCCACTCCGTCGGCCGCGAAGGACCATCCATCCACGTCGGCGCCGCCAGCGCGAGTCTCTTCGGCCAATGGCTGCATCTGCCCAACAACAGCATCCGCATCCTGGTCGCCTGCGGCACGGCCGCGGCCATCGCCGCGTCTTTCAATACGCCCATCGCGGGCGTCATCTTCGCGATGGAAGTCGTCATGATGGAGTACACGCTCGTCGGGTTCACGCCGGTGATCCTCGCGGCCGTGTGCGCCACGTCCATGACGCGCGTCGTGTTCGGCTCGGCGCCCATCGTCGCCGCGCCGGAAATGCACATGGCGTCGCTTCTCGAGCTTCCCTACATGCTGCTGGTGGGTCTCGTGCTGGGCACGATGGCGAGCGTATTCATCAGCAGCGTGCGCCGCGTGGAAGAGCACACGCGCGAGGTGCCGCTATGGCTCCGCACGACCGGCGCCGGTCTCGTGACCGGGCTGTGCGCTCTCGCCGCGCCCCAGATCATGGGCATCGGCTACGACACGGTGGAGCTGTCCCTGGTCGGCGCGCTGGGACTCTCGACGCTCGTGCTGCTGGTCGTGCTCAAGCTCGTCGCGACCACCGCCTGCATCGGCCTCGGTGTCCCCGGCGGCCTCATCGGGCCGACGGTCTTCATGGGGGCGATGGGTGGCGCCGCGCTCGGCACCATCGGGCACCAGCTGGTTCCCGAGGCGAGTGCCTCGTCGGGGTTCTACGCGCTGCTCGGCATGGGCGCAATGATGGGCGCGACGCTCCAGGCGCCCCTCGCCGCGCTCATGGCGATACTCGAGCTCACCGCCAACCCGAGCAGCATCCTCCCGGGCATGGTGGTCATCGTCGCCGCCACCATGACGAGCCGTATCGTCTTCGGTCACGAGTCCATCTACATCGATGTGTTGCGTTCACGGGGACTCGATTACCGCCACGATCCGGTGGCCGTCGCACTCGGACGCACAGGCGTGGGTGCGGTCATGAGCCGGCGCTTCGCCATGGCGCCCGCGGCCGCCAGCCTCGCCACCGCGAAGGGGATCTTCGACGGCGCTCCGGAGTGGATCGTCGTAACCGACGAAGGAAGGATCCTGGCGACGGTCAACGAGGAGCAGCTCGATCGCGCCCTCGCCGCTCTGGAATCCGAGGACGTTCACGATTCCGTCGTGCTCGAGGCGGAACACGGGGAAGCCTGCGTGGTGGTGCGCTCGGACGCCACGCTGCGCGAAGCCCTGGCTGCCATGGACGCGCAGGATGCCGACGTCGCCGTGATTACCGGCACCGTGAGGCGCGACTCGGGCAGCGTATTCGGTATCCTGACCCGCGCGCAGATCGACGCCGCCGTGCGCTACGGCGGCTGACGACGGGGACGGCGACATGCTGTGGATCAAGGCTTTTCATCTGATTTTCGTCGTGATGTGGTACGCGGGATTGCTCTATCTGCCGCGGCTGTTCGTCTACCATGCCATGAGCGACGACGTGATTGGCATCGAACGCTTCAAGGTGATGGAACGCAAGCTCTTCGCCATCACCACCGTGGGCGGCGTCGGCGCCCTGGTGTTCGGGGTCTGGATGCTCTCCGACTACGCGTGGGAGGCATACTCGAAGAGCCTGTGGCTGCACGTGAAGCTTGCGCTCGTCGCCGTGCTGATCGCTTTCCACGTACTTTGCGGTAAACTGATGCTGGAATTCCGGTATGATCGCAACCGCCACGGCCATCGTTTCTACAGAATACTGAACGAGATTCCCGCCGTAATACTGATTGCCGTGATCATCCTGGTCGTGGTCAAGCCACTCTAGCCGTCCGGAGCAAGAAATGGCACGAATGGTCGAATGCGTCGTCCTGAAGCGTGAGGCGGAGGGCCTCGACGAGCCCCCGCATCCCGGCGAGATCGGACAGCGCATCTATGAGACTGTGTCGAAGGAAGGCTGGACCGAGTGGTTGCAGCGACTGCAGATGATCATCAACGAGAATCAGTTGAACAGCGCGGACGAGCGTAGCGTCGACATCATCGAGCAGCACATGCTCGGGTTTTTGTTCGGGGAAGGCGACTTGGGCGGACTACCCCAGGGATTCTCCGCCGGCGCCAAAAAATAACGGGGACATTTGCCTACAGGGCAATGCTCTCCACCGGTAACGATGGGGCGATGACGATGTTCAGGCGCTCGTGGGCCTCCCGGAGCGCGCTCTCCACCTCCGCCGGGGTCTCACCGTGGGCGAACATGAATCCCAGATAGGTGCCTCCTTCCGGTAACGGCGTCAGCTCGTAGCCTTCGCGCACCGCGATCAGGAGATCGTCGATCCCGGGCACCTGTTGCGCCGCCAGCACGCCCTCCACCCGGCGCAGGGTCCCGGCTCCCGGGGTCGGGATCATGAGAACGCCCGCGGCGCCGGCGGCGGGGTCGAGGTCCAGCGGCCATCCCAGGGCGTGGCGAAGAACCAGCTCTTCCAGGGTGCGTCCGGCGCCGAAGGACAGGAGACGCGCGCAGTCGCCGCCGATGGTGCGCGCGGCGACTTCCACGATCCAGGCCTCACCGTCGTGCAGCCGCAGCTCTCCGTGCACGGGACCCTCCCGCAGACCGTAGGCGGCGCAGGCCTGGGACAGGCGTTCCGCGGCCCGATCAAGAAGTGTCCGGGACAGCCGGGACGGCGTGATGTAGTAGCTCTCCTCGAAGAATGGCCCGTCCAAGGGCTCGGGCTTATCGAATACCGCCAACACGTGGAGATGGCCACCGCTCAACAGCCCCTCGACGGCGACCTCGATGCCCGGGAGGAAGGACTCCACCAGCACCTGGTCGCGCTCGTCCGGCACCACCGAATCCGCGACGATGGCGGCTATCCGCGGCAGGACGGCGACGAGCTCCTCCTCGGAATCGACGCGCACCACCCCGCGGCTCGCCGCCATGGCGAGAGGCTTTACGACGCAGGGGAAATCGAGCCCGCGAATCTGCGGCGCCATGGGCTGGGACAGGTTGAGGCACCTGAAGCGCGGGGCCGGAATCCCGGCCGCCCGTAGGGCTGCCCGCGCAAGATCCTTGCGCCGCGCCGCGCCCACGGCCGAGAGCGGATTGTGGGCGAGCCCCAGGCGAGCGGCCGCCCGGGTTGCGACCTCCAGGGTCAGATCGTCGCAGGCGACGATTGCGTCGATGGGTTCCCGAGCGCCGGCGGAGACGATCTCGTCCACCGCCTCGGCGGCGTTCTCGAAATCGATGTGAATCCCGTCGGCGATCTCGGGAATGACGGAGTGCTTACCCTGAGACGCGATAACCAGGCGCACGCCGAGGGCCGACGCGGCAATCTGGTAGGCGGGGACGCGGTAACTCTGATGGTGGGCGACCAGAAGAACCCGTGGGGCCACGTCCCGGTCGCGGGACTGGGAATCTGCCGCTCGGCCGGCGTTCAGCCGCAGCCTCCGCCACCGCCCGTCGCGGCGCCACAGGCTCCGCACAGGCCGCTGCCGCCGGTGGTCTGGAACACGTTGTTGAACACGAACGTGGCGCCGGTGTCACGGGTGGCGTAGTCGATCTCGACACCGCGCAAGAAGTTCAAGGCGACGATATCCACGTAGAAGAGGTAGCCGTCGCCCTTCAACACCTTGTCGTAATCCGTCTTGCGATCCGTGAAGGTCATGCCATAGGTCATGCCGCCGCAGCCGCCACCGGCGACGTATACGCGAATGGCCTCGATGTCGTCGTCGTCGACACCGCCGAAGAGCTTCGCAAGCTGCTCGTCCGCGGCTGGCGTGATGGTGACGTCGCCGGCACCTATCTCGTTACGGTATGCGATGGCGTTCTCGGCACTCATGATGAATTCCTGCCATTTCTGCAATGATTTTCAATGACTTGACTATACGCCGAGCCCGATATCCGGACAACAGACCAGGTCACGGAAGTAGCGGCGCGGCCCATCAGATCTCGACCATCTCGAAGTCTTCCTTGCGCGCTCCACAGTCCGGACACACCCAGTTCGGCGGCACGTCGTCCCACTTGGTTCCCGGCGCAATGCCCTCGTCCGGGAGACCATCGGCCTCGTTGTAGACAAACCCACAGATAACGCACATGTAAGACTTCATGAGCCCCCCCGGCTCGGGCTGGAAAGCGGCATAGTCTCGCATTTTCCCTTCCCGCTTTGTAGATCCCGGCGCCCTGTCTTTTCATACGCCCCGGCGCGGCCCCGGGGCATGGGCAGCGGCGGTGTTAGAATACGCCGGGATGGAAACCGACAGCGCCAACCGCCCGCCAGTACTGGTTTTTGCGGGTCTCGACCCCACCGGCGGCGCCGGGCTCCAAGCCGACATCGAGGCCATCGCCGCCATGGGTGGCCATGCCCTGCCGGTGGCGACCGCCATCACGGCCCAGGACACGCGGGACGTCCGCAGCTGCGCGCCGGTGGACGCCCTCTCGATCATCGAGCAGGCCCGGGTCGTGCTCGAGGACATCGACGTGGCCGCCTTCAAGGTCGGGCTGGTCGGCAGCGTCGAGGCGATGGGGGCGATCCACACCATCCTCAAGGAGTTCGAGGGAACACCCGTCGTGATCGATCCGGTGTGCGCGAGCGGCGCGGGCACGGCGCTCGCCGACGACGAACAGATGGATGCCCTGGTCTCACTGCTCCTGCCCCTGGCCACGGTGGTCACGCCGAATACCATCGAGGCGCGCCTGCTGACCCCCGAGGCCGACTCCCTCAGCGCGTCGGCCCAGGAGCTCCTGTCCTACGGCTGCGACTTCGTGCTGCTGACCGGGACCCACGACGCTTCCCCGGACATCGTGCATCGGCTCTATGGGGAGAGACGCCTGCTCCAATCCTTCCGGTGCGAACGTCTACCCGGGAGCTACCATGGATCCGGCTGCACCCTGGCCTCGGCCCTCGCCGCGCTCCTCGGTCACGGCCTGGATCCCGTGGCCGCCGCCGGGGAGGCCCTCGACTACACCCTGGAAACCTTGAAGCGGGCCACGGCCCTCGGCGGCGGGCAACTCATTCCCCAGCGCCTGCATCGGATGCGGGAGGCGAAGCGCCAGTGACCGAATCGGCCCTGCCCGCCCGCGGCCTCTACGCCATCACCGACAGCGCGCTGCACACCGGCGCGGCTCTCGAGCACGCGGTCGGCCGGGCCATCGAAGGCGGCGCGAAGGTCATTCAGTACCGAGACAAGAGCGGGGACGGCGATCGCCGCCACGCCGAGGCCGCGTCCCTGGTCCGATTGTGCCGACGCCACGGCGTGCCCATGATCGTCAACGACGACGTCGAGCTCGCGTTGCGCGCACGCGCCGACGGCGTGCATATCGGGCGCGACGATACGGCGCTCTCCGCCGCGCGCGCGCGGCTCGGCGACGGATTCATCATCGGCGTGTCCTGTTACGGCGACGGTGAGCGCGCGCTGCTCGCCCAGAGATTCGGTGCGGACTACGTCGCCTTCGGCGCGATGTTTCCATCGGCGACGAAACCGGACGCGACCCCGGCGAAGGTCTCGACCATCGCGGCCTTTCGCGGACGTGTCCGGGTGCCCATCGTGGCCATCGGGGGAATCACACCGGAGAACGGCGTATCGCTGTTGGAGGCCGGAGTCGATATGCTCGCGGTCGTGCGGGGTGTGTTTGGCTGTGACGATCCGGCCGTGGCCGCCGCGCGCTATCGACAACTGTTTGACCAGACCTTACAGGACGAGAAAGTATGACCCAGTCCCCAACGCTGTTCGATCAGGCCCAGCGCCACATACCCGGCGGCGTCAACTCACCGGTGCGCGCGTTTCGTGCGGTGGGCGGCGATCCCGTCTTCTTCCAAAGGGGCGAAGGGGCCTGTCTCTTCGACACCGCCGGCCGCCGCTACGTCGACTACGTCGGTTCCTGGGGGCCAATGATCGCCGGCCACGCCCATCCCGACGTCGTGCGGGCAGTGCAGGACGCGGCGGCCGGCGGACTCGGTTTCGGCGCGCCCACCACCATAGAGACGGAGATGGCCGACACGCTATGCGCGCTGATGCCCTCCATCGAACAAGTGCGCATGGTTAATTCGGGCACCGAGGCGACCATGTCGGCGATTCGCCTCGCGCGGGGCTTCACCGGCCGCGATACGATCGTGAAATTCGAAGGCTGTTACCACGGGCACGCGGACTCGCTGCTCGTGAAGGCGGGCTCCGGCGCGCTCACCCTCGGCGTACCCACATCGCCTGGCGTTCCCGCGGATCTTGCCGCTTACACCATGACGCTGGACTTCAACGACGCGGAACAGGTCGACGCCGCCTTTGCCGAGCACGGCGAGCGCATCGCCGCCATCATCGTGGAGCCTGTCGCGGGCAACATGAACTGCGTGCCGCCCTTGCCGGGGTTCCTGGAGACCCTGCGGGTAAGCTGTGACCGCCACGGCAGCCTGCTCATCTTCGACGAGGTCATGACGGGGTTCCGGGTCGCGCTGGGGGGCGCCCAGGCCCTCTACGGCGTCACGCCGGACCTCACCACGCTCGGCAAGGTCATCGGCGGTGGCATGCCCGTGGGCGCCTTCGGTGGGCGGGCCGACGTGATGGCCCATCTGGCCCCCCTCGGCCCCGTCTACCAGGCGGGGACCCTGTCGGGAAATCCGGTGGCCATGGCCGCCGGGCTCGCGAACCTGCGCCTGGTGCGCGAAGAGGGCTTCCACGAGCGACTCGGCGCCACCGCCGAGCGCCTGACCGCGGGCCTGGTGGAACGGGCCCGGGGGGCGGACATCCCGCTCTCGAGCAACCAGGTGGGCGGCATGTTCGGGCTCTTCTTCACCGATCAGGACCCGGTCAGCAACTTCGCCCAGGTGATGGCCTGCGACCAGGAGCGCTTCGTGCGCTTCTTCCACGGGATGCTCGACGCGGGCGTCTACCTGGCGCCCTCGGCCTTCGAGGCCGGCTTCGTCTCCAGCGCCCACGACCAGCAGGCCATCGATGAGACCCTGGATGCCGCGGAGGGGGTCTTCGCCACCCTCGGATCCCCCTCCGGGGGCTGATTTCGCCCTATCGAGGCGGCCGATCCGATATACTACGCCGTTCGCAAATGCCCGATTAATCAGAAGATTACAGAGCCCGATGAATTTCAAGACCGAAGACACACGCATCCAGTCCATCGACGACGTCATCCCGCCGGCGCAGCTGCACGAGGAGTTTCCCATCAGCGACGCGGCGGCGAAACTCACCTTTGAGACCCGCCTCGCCATTCATCACCTGTTGCACGGCGAGGACGACCGGGTGCTCGCCATCGTCGGACCCTGCTCGGTGCACGATCCGAAGGCCGCCGAGGAGTACGCCACCGGGCTCGAGAAGCTGGTGGGCGAGCTCGGTGATCAGCTCATCGTCGTCATGCGCGTGTACTTCGAGAAGCCGCGCACCACCGTCGGCTGGAAGGGACTCATCAACGATCCGGATCTGGACGGCAGCTTCAACATCAACAAGGGGCTGCGCTGTGCCCGCAAGCTGCTCTCGGACTTGAACGACATGGGCGTTCCCGCGGGCAGCGAGTTCCTCGACATCATCACGCCCCAGTACTTCACCGATCTCATTACCTGGGGCGCCATCGGCGCGCGCACGACCGAGAGCCAGGTGCACCGGGAGCTCGCCTCGGGCCTCTCCTGTCCCGTCGGCTTCAAGAACGGCACCAACGGCGACATCCAGGTGGCGGTGGATGCGATTCGCGCCGCCCGCCATCCGCACCATTTCCTGTCCTTCACCATGGCCGCACAGTCGGCGATCTTCTTCACCAGCGGCAACGAGGACACTCACCTGATCCTGCGCGGCGGCAAGGAGCCGAACTACGACGCCGCCAGCGTCGACGCCGCGGGCCAGGCGCTCGCGAAGGCGGGCTTGAGCGATCGCATGATGATCGACTTCAGCCACGCCAACAGCAGCAAGCAGCACGAGCGCCAGCGGGACGTGTGCCGTGACGTGTGTGCGCAGATCGCCGGTGGCGAGGATCGCGTCATGGGGATCATGATCGAGAGCCACCTCGAGGCGGGCCGGCAGGATGTGAAGCCCGGTACGCCGCTGGTCTACGGGCAGAGCATCACCGATGCCTGCATCGGCTGGGAAGATACCCGGGAGATGCTGAAAGAGCTCGCCGACGCGGTGGAGCAGAGACGGGTTGCCGCGAGCAAGGCCCGCGCGGCGAGCTGAGATGGACGAGTTGAACCAGAAATCCTCCGACGACTCGGCCACCCGGAGCGTCTCTGCTCAAGATTCGGCCACCATGTTCAATACCGTCGAGGACGCGGTGAACGCAATCGCGGCCGGCGAGATGATCATCATCGTCGATGACGCCGATCGGGAGAACGAGGGCGATCTTGTCATGTCCGCTGCCCGCGCGACCGTGGAGCAGGTGGCGTTCATTATCCGACACACGAGCGGCATCGTCTGCGCGCCGTTGACCCATGACGAGGCGCGGCGGCTGCAGCTGAGCAGCATGGTCTCCGACAACGACGCGCCGTTGCAGACCGCATTCACGGTCTCCGTCGACTACCGGGTGGGACTGACCACGGGCATCTCGGCGGACGAGCGCACCGCGACCCTGCGTGCGCTGGCCAACGACAACGTCGGCGGGGCGGATTTCGTGCGCCCCGGCCACGTGTTCCCGCTGATCGCGAAAAAGGGTGGCGTGCTCACCCGATCCGGGCACACCGAGGCGGCCGTGGATCTCGCGACGCTTGCCGGTCACCCGCCGGTGGGCGTGGTCGCGGAGCTGGTCAACGACGACGGCTCCGTCAAGCGCCTGCCCCAGCTGCTGCAGTTCGCCGAGGAGCACGGCCTCAAGATCGTTTCCATCGCCGACATCATCGCCTACCGTCAGCGTCGCGAGCGCCTGGTGGAACGGGTGGCGGAGTTCGACGTGGTGACGGAGATCGGCACGGCGAAGGGCGTCGCCTACTCGACGCCCTTCGATTCGGTCCAGCACCTGGCGCTCGTCTTCGGCGACATCAACGACGGCACCGCGGTACCGGTGCGCATCCATCGCGAGAACATCATCGAAGACGTCTTCGCCAACCGCAGCGCGGCGCAGGACAGCACCATCTCCCGGGCGTTGAAGCGCTTCGAGGCCGACGGGCGCGGCGTCCTGCTCTACCTGCGGGAGGGATCCTCCGGCGTCCCCGCGTGGGCGCTCAGCGATTCACCCACCGGCGAAGACGGCAACACGGAGAGCGAGGCCACCAGGGCACAGGATTGGCGGGAAGTCGGCGTCGGCGCCCAGATACTCCGCGAGCTGGGCGTCACCTCGATCACCCTCCTCGCCACCGTACGCAGAACCTACATCGGCCTCGGCGGATTCGGCATAGAACTAGTCCGCACCGAACTGCTCGGCGACTAGAAA
>CBDTYP010000093.1:0-10346 GCA_965364645.1 uncultured Gammaproteobacteria bacterium
TCGTCTGGCACCGGCACGTAGAAGAAGACGAACTGTTTCTCGTACTGTCCGGCCCAATACCGGAGCGGAGATGTAATGAAACTGTGACTTGTCCCTCAATCGGACGGACGGACGGCAGGCAGGCGAGGACCGGAGGGGCCCCGGGACGGGGGATTCAGAGAATTAAGTGCGGGCTCAGGTGACCTGGGCGATGAGGGCGACGGCCTCGGCGCCGGCGACGATCATCTCGACGGCGACGTAGAAGATGACCGCGAGGCCGATATAGGCGATCCAGTGGTGGCGCTCCAGCAGGCGGGCGATATAAGCGGCCGCGAGCCCCATGAAGGCGACGGAGAACACGAGGCCGGTAATCAGCACCCAGGTGTGCTCCCGGGCGATGCCCGCCACGGCGAGCACGTTGTCGAGAGACATAGAGAGATCGGCGATGACGATCTGGGTGGTGGCCTGGCGCATAGTCGTTCGCGGTTTAACGTCCGCTTCGCTCGGCGCCTCTAGCGGGCTCTCCTCCCCGCCGATCATCGCTGCCTCGGCCACCGCCTTCGCCGCGGCCGTCTCCTTGCGGCGCTCCTCGATTTCCCGCCACAGCTTCCAGCACACCCAAAGGAGCAGCAATCCACCGGCCAGGATCAGGCCAACGACCTTCATCAGCTGGACCGTTACGACCGCGAACGCTATGCGCATCACCGTGGCCGCGGCGATACCGATGATGATCACCCGACGCCGGTCCGCGACGGGAAGCCCGGCGGCCACCATGCCGACGACGATGGCGTTGTCGCCCGCCAGGACCAGATCGACGAAGATGACCTGGGCGAGGGCGCTGAGCTCGGCGGCGGAAAATTCGATCACTTAGTCAAAAACCCTCGCGCACCCTCAGGGGCGCAGTACGATCTTCGGCGCCGCCGTGCGTCCGTGCAGCAGGTCGTCGAATGCCCTCGCACCTTCGCTCAGTGGGCGTTGCTCGAGCCAGCCCAGGTCCCCGAACGCGCCCGAGTGAAGCTTGCCGATGGTGACCCGCAGGTCCTCGGGCGTATACGTATAGGTGCCGATCAGCGTGATCTCTTGAAGCGTCATCCGGCGCACGTCGATGCCGCCGTCGTTATCGAGAAGCCCGATGTGCATGACTACCCCGCCCGGACGCACGGCGGCAATCGCGGCCTCCCGGGTAAGCCTGCCGCCGACGGCATCGACGACGATGTCGAACGACGATTCCCGCGCCGGATCGCTGATCGGGTCGAATACCCGGCCGAAATCGGTGCTCTCGACGGTCGCGCGTCGCAGGGCATTGGTCTCCGCAAGGTGGATCTCCGCGGCACCCTCATCCTTGAGCGCCATGGCGGCAAACAGGCCCACGGATCCGCCGCCGATGACGAGCGCGCGGGACTCGCCGATGGGATGATGGACGGCCTTTACCGCGAGATTCACGGCATGCACGGCAGTCCCCGCCGGCTCGGTGAGCGCGGCGTGAGCCGGGTCCATGCCTTCGGGGATCTCGATGAGGTTGCGGGAGGGAATCGCTACGCGCTCGGCTAGAGCGCCGGGGCGAACCATGCCGATGATGTCACGCTCAGGGCAGAGATTGGCGCGCCCGTCCAGGCATTCGCCACAGTGTCCGCACGTGATGAGCGGATTGACCACGTAGCGGGATCCCGCTGCCTCGCCGCCAACGACGGTCCCCACCGCCTCGTGCCCGAGGATGAGCGGAGGGTTTCGCCGTGAGTCGTGCCCGAGATAGGCATGCATGTCCGAGCCGCAGATCCCCACCGCGTCGACGGCGACGACGACCTCGTCGTCGCCGGGCTCGGGCGCAGGCTCATCCCGAAACTGAACTTCCTTCTCCGCCGTGTAGACCAGTGCCTTCATATCGTCTTTCACTTCGCCGTGAAGCCCCCATCTATATAGAGTATCTGTCCCGTGATGTAATTCGACGCGGCCGACGCGAAGAACACGGTTATCCCCCGGAGATCTTCCAGGTCGCCGTTCCTGCCGACCGCCGTCTGGCCCGCAAGTCGCGCCGCCGCCTCTGTGTCCGCGAACAACGGCTCGGTCAACGCCGTCGGGAAGAACCCCGGTGCGATGGCGTTGCACATGATGCCGTCCCGGGACCAGGCCTCCGCCATCGCGCGGGTCAGCTGGCAGACGCCGCCCTTTGACGCCCCGTAGGCGAGACCATTGGCGAAGGCGCGCGACGACTGCAGGGACGCGATGTTGATGACCCGTCCGAACGAGCGCGTGCCCATGTCGGCGACGAACTCACGGGTAAAGAAGAAAGGTGCCGCAAGATTGAGATCTATGGTGCGGTCCCAGCTCTCCGGGGTGATCTCCTCTACCGGTTGACGCAGGTTGACGCCGGCGGCGTTCACCACGATGTCCACGGAGTCGAAGCTCCGGCGACAGTGTTCGGCGATGCCGGAGATCCCGTCGCGATCGCTCAAGTCTCCGGTGACGGCGGCGGCCGCCCCACCCCGCTCGCGGATCCCGGCGGCGGCGGCCTCGAGCTCCTTCTCACGCCTTGCCACCAGCACGACGGATGCGCCCGCATCCGAGAGGGCCTCGGCCATGGCGCGTCCGATGCCGGAGCTCGCGCCCGTGACGACAGCTGTGCGGTCGGAGAGATCGAAGAGCGCCCGGGCGCGAGCGGAAGTGTTCACGACGCCTCAGGCCTCGAGATCGAACTCTTCCTCGCGGAAGTACTTGTGCAGACGATCATCGCCGGTCAATGCATGGCCGAGCATGCCCTCCGCCCGGGAGATGCGCGCACTCGCCGCGCCCACGTCCCGATTGGCGTCCCTGGTCATGCGCTGCCACGTCACGGTCTTGATGAACTTGCCGACGCTCAACCCCCCTGTGTAGCGGGCGGCGCCCTTGGTGGGCAGGATGTGGTTGGGACCCGAGGCCTTGTCGCCGTAGGCGACGGTCGTCTCCTCGCCGAGAAAGAGCGATCCATAATTGCGCAGGCGTGAAAGCCACCAGTCCAGATCCGATGCGTGGACTTCCAGATGCTCGGGGGCGTATCCATCGCTCACCTGCACGGCCTCTTCCCTGCTCTCCACGAGCACGATCTCGCCGTAGTCTCGCCATGCGTTCTCGGCGGCGCTGCGGTTCGGCTCATCGAGCCGCGCGACGAAGCCGGGGATCAGTGCTTCGGCCTCCTCGGCCAGGCGCCGGGACGTCGTCACGAGCCAGGCGGGCGAGTCCGGGCCGTGCTCGGCCTGGCCGACGAGATCCGAGGCGACGATGGCCGGATCCGCCGTGTCGTCGGCGATGACGAGGATCTCCGTCGGGCCCGCGAAGAGATCGATCCCCACCCTGCCGTAGAGGATGCGCTTCGCCTCGGCCACGAATCGATTCCCCGGGCCGACGAGGATGTCGGCCTTGTGCCCGGTGAACAATCCGAACGCCATCGCGGCGATGCCCTGCACGCCGCCGATACTGAGTATGGTGTCGGCGCCGGCGAGATCGGCGGCGTAGAGTATCGCCGGATGCACGCCACCCTCTTTTCGCGGCGGCGAGCAGGCGATGACGTTCTCGACCCCCGCGACCTTGGCGGTGGCGACGCTCATGATGGCCGAGGCGATGTGCGCGTAGCGCCCGCCCGGCACGTAGCAGCCCGCGGTGTCCACGGGGATGAGGCGCTGTCCGGCGACGAGGCCCGGCGAGAGCTCGGTCTCGAACTCCACCATGCTCGAGAGCTGAGCCTCGGCGAAACCCCGGACGCGATCGTAGGCGAAGCGGATGTCGCACTTTATTTGCTCCGGCACGGCTTCCGCCGCGGCCGCGATCTCGGACTTCGATACGACGACGTCACCCTTCCAGCCGTCCAGGGTTTCCGCGAAGTGCAACGCCCGCGCTTCGCCGCCCTCCTCGATGTCGCGGAGCATTCCGGCGACGATCTCGCGAGTGTCGTCCTCCCCTGTAGCCGGCGTCTTCGACGCCTTCTTGAGATAGGTCACAGCCATGGATTAATCAGTTTCCGTAGATGACGCCCGGCAGCCACAGGGCGATTTGCGGGAAGAAGATGATGAGCAGCAGGCCGATCATCTGGATGACCATGAACTGCATCATGCCGAAATAGATGTCCTTGAGGTCCCATTCAGGGACCACCCCCTTCAAGAAGTAGGCTGACAAGGCCACAGGAGGTGAAAGCCAGGCGGTCTGCAGGTTTACGGCTACCAGGATCCCGAACCACGTCAGGTTGAAGCCCATCTGGTCGACCAGCGGCAGCAGTATCGGGATGATGATGAGGACGATGGGCACCCACTCCAGCGGCCAGCCGAGGAGGAATATGAGCGCCATGATGAGGAAGAGAACCATCATGGGCGGCAGATCCATCAACAGCAGGTATTCCGTGAGCATCGTCGGCGTGCCGAGCCGGGAGAACACCGCGCCGAAGAAGTTCGACGCCGCCACCAGGAACAGAATGAGGGTCGAGATCTCCAGCGTCTTGACGAGCGCAACCTGCATCCCCGACCAGGTGAGCTTGCGGTAGGCGAGACACAGGAGCAGCGCCCCGGCGGCCCCCATGCCGGCGCCTTCCGTCGGCGTCGCGAGGCCGAAGAGAATGCTGCCGAGCGCCGAGAACACTAACGCCGCCGGAGGAACCAGGCCCTTGAAGAATTCGGCGAAGACATGGCCCATGCTCTCCGCGCGCATGTCTTCCGGAAGCGCCGGGCCAAGGGAGGGATTCAAGTGGCAGCGTACCAGCGCGTAGCCGGTGTAGAGGAACGCGAGCATGAATCCGGGGACGACCGCGGCCGCGAACAGATCCGTCACCGGCACTTCCAGGATCGGCCCCATGACCACCAGCATGATGCTGGGGGGTATGAGGATCCCCAGCGTGCCGCCCGCCGTTATCGTGCCGGCGGCGAGGCGCACGTCGTAGTTGGACCGGTTCATGGTCTTCGCGGCCATGATGCCGAGGATGGTCACCGACGCGCCGACGATGCCGGTTGCGGCGGCGAAGATCGTGGAGACGAAGAGGACGGCGATGAACAAAGCGCCGTGCACCCGGGACAGCATCAGTTGAACCGCCTGGAACAGGCGTTCCATCAGCCCCGCCTGTTCCATGAGGATGCCCATGAATATGAACAAGGGCACCGCCGCCAGGGTCTGCTCCAGCATGACCGACGAGAATTGGAAGGTCATGAGATAGAAGACCAGATCGCCAAAGCCGATGTAGCCGAAGACGAAGCCGAGAAAGATCAGGGTGAACGAGATGGGAAAGCCGACGAATATGGCAAACAGCATGCACCCGATGAGTAACAGTCCGAGGATTTCGGGGGTCATTGGGTCGGCCACCTTCCTCGGGTCGCGGCGTAGAGGCTCTTCAACGTCTCGGACACGCCTTGAATCAATAGAAACACGATTCCGACGGGAAGCGCTGTCTTGATCGGCCCCATGTGCGGCATCCAGGCCGTGTCCATGCCCCGCTCACCCCGCACCCACGAGAGGTAAGCGAAGTCGGTGGACGATATGAGGAATGCAATCAGGCCGGGAAAGTAAAAGACGATGTAGAGAAAGGAATCGACCCTTCCTTGAGTCTTAACGGTCCAGTTTCGGTAGATAAAATCGGCGCGGATGTGTACGCCCCTCGAGAGCGCATAGCCGGCGCCCAGCATGAACAGGGCACCGTAGAGCATGCGGCTGATATCGTAGGCCCACATGGTGGGGGCAGTGAACGCATAGCGGGCGATGACCTCGTAGACCATCGCGCTGAACAAGGGCACCGTGAACCAGCAGACCGTCATGCCGATCCAGTAGCTGAACCAGTCGATATAGGTAATGGGGATCGCCATCCAGCGCGGCATGTCGTCTGGAAGCTCCCCCGGCTTGCTCGATCGGCGATCGGCTACCAGTTCGTCGGCAATATCCGTCACGTCCCTGCCTCTAATCTAACGAAAACGGAAGGCGGGCCCCGTGACCCGCCTTCCTCGGCTGGAAACCGATTAATCAAACACAGTTGGCTATTTTTTCAAGCTTTCAGCGTGTGCCATCCCAAGCTTGGCGTTTGACATCTGTGCACCGGACCAGAATGGAACGGCGATGTCGGCGAAGGCTTTCTGAGAATCCCAGACTTCCTTGAAAAAGGCATTCCCGGCGGCGTTCTTCTCGAGGGTCGCCTTGGCCGCTGCCATGTACTCGGTGAAGTAATCCGGCGGCGTGTCATGCAGAATTACGCCGTGGTTCTCGGTGAGGTCCTTCAGCGCCTTGCCGTTTTCGTAGATGCGATAGCTGAGTGATCGAATCAGCGAGGCATCGGCGGCGACCTCCATGGCCTTCTGCTGGCCTGGAGTCAGCTTCTTCCAAACATCGCCGTTGATGTAGACGTCGGCGTTCACGACGACCTGATGCAAGCCCTGCAGGTAGTAGTGCTTCAGCACCTTCTGGAAACCGAAGACACTGTCAGGCTTCGGGCAGCACCACTCTGCCGCATCGATAGTCCCTTTTTCCAGCGCCGGCAAGATGTCTCCGCCACCCATGGCAACGGCCGCGACGCCGATATCCTTGTATGTCTGGCCAGGGATACCCGGGGGGGTACGGAACCTGAGCTTGCGGAAGTCCGCCATATTATTGATGGGTTCTTTGAACCAACCAAGGGCCTCGGGGCCGACGGGCTGCAGCATCAAACCCTTTATGTTCATGCCCATCTCTTTCCAGAGTTGGTCATAAAGCGGCTTGCCACCACCGTACATGTACCAGGACACGAAGGCGATGTTGTCGATGCCGACACCTGCGCCAGCTACGGGGGATCCGAACAACATGGCCGCGGGATGATAGCCGGACCAGTAATGCGTCCAGGCGAAACCGCCTTCGACCAGACCCTTATCAACCGCCTCGAGGGTCTCCTTCACGCCGACTACGGCGCCCGCCGGCAACACTTGAATCTCGACTTCGCCGTTTGTCAGCGCCAGAACGTTGGCGGCGTAGTCCTTCAACATGACAACTTCATCGGCTTTCGCCGGAATCACGGACTGCACGCGAATGACCGTCTTCGCGATTGCCGTGCCACTTACGAGGAGAGTCATCCCCAGGAAGACTCCGATTAACGCTGTTACTCGATTTCGCATCCCTTTTTCCTCCAGACGCTCTTGGTCGTTGCAAATAATCCGGCGTCACGAGGAAGCGACGCCACATCAAGTTGGGTCGAGTCAGACAGACGGATCTGCAATATCACGGCCCGTTTAGATCCTCAGGGCTCTTCTGGAGGCGGTATGGCGAATCGGGGGGGTGGCCGCCGACCAGGAATAGCCGCCCGCCGGTGGCCCCTTAAGTGACGACTTTCGAAACTCCCCCCGATAGCGCACTCCTCCCTGGAGCGTTATTGTTACGCTGTAAGCGCTTTCATTCTTGGCCTCAAGACTGTATGAGTGGTACTCAAATGTCAATTCTCTACGCTAGCACCCTGGTGCCGGATGCCCCGCCGCGCCGAGAGCCCCACACAACCATCTGATTTCATGGAGTATTTCTCCAGATGACCAGTCGCGAAGAGGGGTCCAACGGCGCCCCGTCCCAGCCCCGGCTGGCGGACGTAGCCGGCGCGGCGGGAGTCTCCACCGCCACCGTGTCCCGGGCGCTGAACCAGCCGGGCACCGTGACGCAGCAGCTGCGCGAGCGGGTCATGGCCGCCGTCGACGCCCTCGGATACGTCCCTCACGGCCCCGCGCGGGCCCTCGCCTCCCGGCGTTCCTACACCGTCGGCGCCGTGGTTCCGACTATCGACAACGCGATCTTCGCGCGCAATATCCAGGCGCTGCAGGCGCGGCTGTTCGATTCCGGATTGACCCTCCTGCTGGCGAGCTCCGACTACGACTACGAGCGCGAGCGGCGCGAGGTGCAGAGTCTGGTGGAGCACGGAATCGACGGTCTCGTCCTGGTGGGCGAAACCCACGATCACTCGGTTTACCGCATGCTGGAAAAGAAGCGCATCCCCTACGTGAACACCTGGATCTACCACGACGAAACGACGCACCCGTGCGTCGGCTTCGACAACGTGCAGGCCGCTCACCGGATCGGCTCTTACCTGCTCGATATAGGCCACCGGCGCATCGCTATGGTAGCCGGCATCCGGCAGGGCAACGACAGGGCCGCCGAACGAGTGAAAGGCATAGCCAGCGCCATGGAGGAGCGCGGCATCGGCTTCGCGCCCGACCATCTGGTGGAGCACGAGTACGAGATCGCGGAAGGACGCCGCGCCGCCAGCCGGCTACTGGCTTCTTCGAACCGGCCGACGGCCATCGCCTGCGGCAACGACGTGCTGGCCTTCGGGGTCCTGTTCGAATGCCGCGAGCGCGGCGTCGACGTACCCGGTGACGTATCGATCACCGGATTCGACGACTTGGACCTGGCCGCCAACATCGATCCTCCGTTGACGACGATCCGGGTCCCGGCTGCGGAGATGGGTGCGCGATCGGCGGAGTATTTGCTGGCGAGGCTCGATGATTCGCCGACGCCAGAGAAGACCGAGCTTCAGGCGGCGTTGGTCGTGAGGGGAACTACGGCGCCGCCGCGCTCACGGTAAAGCTTCCGGCATCGTCGAGGATCATGTCCGCGGCCTTCTCCGCGATCATGATGGTCGGGGCGTTGGTGTTGCCCGAGGTTATCGTGGGCATGATGGAGGCATCCACGACCCGCAGGCCGTCGATGCCCCGCACGCGCAGGCGTTCATCCACCACGGCGAGCTCGTCGCTGCCCATCTTGCAGGTGCCGACAGGGTGGTAGATGGTCTGGCCGATATCGCGGGCGCACTCGAGCAGCGCTGCGTCTGATTCGACCTCCTTTCCCGGCAGCAGCTCCTCGGCAACGAACGGCGCCATGGCGGCGCTCGTGCAGATGCGGCGGGAGATCTTCATGCCCGCCACCGTGACATCCCGATCTGTCTGCGTCGCCAGATAGTTGGGATGGATCGCCGGATAGTCGTCCGGATTCGGCGACCGAATCTCGATATGCCCACGGCTCTCCGGGCGTAGCTGGCACACCGATGAGGTGAACGCGGAGTAACGATGGAGGCCGGCGCCGGGCTTGTCCGCGCTCAGGGGCTGGAAGTGAAACTGGATGTCGGGGGTCTCGAGCATGGGATCGGTCTTCGCGAACGCGGCGACCTGGCTCGCGCCCATGCTCATGGGGCCCGTGCGAAAGAAGATGTACTCGAGACCGATGAGCATCTTGCGAAGGGGATTGTTCACCTCGTCGTTGAGGGTCGGCCGCAGACACTTGTAGACGGAGCGGATCTGCAGATGGTCCTGCAGGTTCCTGCCGACTCCCGCCAGGGCATGCACCGGCGTGATACCGAGACCCTGGAGCAGTTCCCCGGGGCCCACGCCCGAGAGCTGCAGGATCTGCGGCGAGCCGATGGCTCCCGCGCTCAGGACTACCTCGCGCTTCGCCGCGACTTCCTCCGCGCCACCTGAGCGGCGGAAGACGACGCCACGGGCGCGCCGTCCGTCGAAGACCAGGCGCTCGACCTGGGCGTTCGTGACGACGTTCAGGTTCTGCCGGCGGCGGACGGGTTTCAGGTATCCCCGGGCCGTGCTGCACCGGAAGCCGTTCTTCGCCGTGAGCTGGAAGTACCCGGCGCCCTCCTGATCCTGGCGGTTGAAGTCACTCCTCGTGGGAATGCCGCACTCCAGGGCGCCCTCGATGAATGCGTCGCAGACGTCACGTCGCACGCGCATGTCGGATACGCCGAGCGGGCCGTCCACCCCGTGAAACTCGTCGGCGCCCCGCTCCTGATCTTCGGCGCGCTTGAAGTAGGGCAACACGTCGTCCCAGGTCCAGCCCGCGTTGCCGAGCTGGCGCCAGTGATCGAAGTCCTGGGGCTGGCCGCGGACATAGAGCAGGCCGTTGATGGCGCTCGAGCCCCCGAGCACCTTGCCCCGGGGCCAGTCGATGACACGATCGTTGAGTCCCGGATCGGGCTCGGTCTTGTAGCGCCAATCGAACTTCGGATTGTGCATGGTCTTGAAGTAGCCGACGGGGACATGGATCCACGGATTGGTGTCCCGGCCGCCTGCTTCCACCAGCAGCACCCGCACCGCCGCGTCCGCGGAGAGACGATTGGCGAGCACGCACCCGGCCGAACCGGCGCCGATTATTATGTAGTCGTAATTTTGCTTGGCGTCGGTCATCGGACTGCGGGGTCCGATTCTAGGGCGCGCCCCCCGTCGCAGGCAATGCCGGCTCGCCGTCCGTCTCGTCCGCTCCCAGCTTCTGGTACAGCCAGCCGCCGAGGTAGAGCGTGATCCCCAGCACCACGAGCACGCCGATGCGAACGGGTGTCGGCGAACCCGCGAGATCGTAGAGCAGGACCTTCATGCCGGAGAGCGCGAAGATGAGCAGCGACGATTGGCCGA
>CBDTYP010000094.1:0-10346 GCA_965364645.1 uncultured Gammaproteobacteria bacterium
GAGAACAGCACGCCGCCGTGGCAGGTGCCGTTGAAGTTCATGTGCTGCTCGCCGAGGGTCATGCGGGCGACGGCGGTCCCGGGGCCCGCGTCGGTGAACTCCGCGCCGAGGAAGTTGACGAAGGGATCCCGGTTCGCCAGATCCTTTACGCGTTCCGCCAGGTCACTCATCCGACACTCGCTCCGATCGCAGCACCTGTCGTGCGGCGCCTTCCAGATCAAGCGCGCCGCTCTGCAGCGATTCGCAGATACTCATGAGCCACGGCTCGTCGCAGTCCCGCAGCCTCTTCGCCAGTTGATTGCCCGCCGCTGCCGCTAGCAGCCGGCGCACGCGCTGCGGGGAGCGGATCTCTCGATGCGACTCCGTCGTGAGCCGCGCCTCGATCGCGTTTGCGAGCTCGGCCACGCCCTCGCCGGAAATCGCCGTGGTCGTGTAGACGCCGACGTCCCGCGCCGATTCCACCCGCAGGGCGAGCATGGACCGGAGTTGGCCGGCCGTGGTGCCGCCTCCGTCGAGATCGGCCTTGTTGACCACCAGCATGTCGGCGATCTCGAGAATGCCCGCCTTGATGGCCTGCACGTCGTCGCCGAGTCCCGCCGCACACACGACGACACGCACATCCGCCGCGTCCGCGATGTCGATCTCCCCCTGTCCGGCCCCGACGGTCTCGATGACGATGCGATCCCATCCGGCGGCGTCCATGAGGTCCACGACGTGGGTAGCCGTGGGGGCGAGGCCCCCCGCCTGGCCCCGGGACGCGAGGGAACGGACGAATACGCCGGCATCGGTGGCGTGCTCCGCCATGCGAATGCGATCGCCGAGGACCGCGCCGCCGCTCACCGGGCTGCTCGGATCCACGGCGATGACGCCGACCCGCATGTCCATCCGGCGAAGCTCGCCCACGTAGCGGGAGATCAGCGTGGACTTGCCGGCGCCGGGCACGCCCGTGACGCCGATTACCCGGGCGCGGCCGAGGTGGGGCCCGATCGCCGCCAGCGTCTCGCGCCCGGCGGCGTTGCGCCGCTCGACATTGCTGATAGCCCGGGCGAGGGGACCGGGCTCGCCGCGAAGGAGTCCCTCGATAGGATCGGTTTCGGAACGGGCCTGGCTCACACCTGCACCAGGGGCTCGCCGAAGCCCATCTCCTCGCGTAGGCGCGCGACGATCTCCCCGTGGGTCGCTCCGGCCACGGCGGCGTCGACCACCTTCTCGTAGACGTTCTCGCCATCGTCATGGGTACTGCGGGCGAGGGCGTCGAGGGCCGCGTTCACCGCCGCCATCCCCCGCGACGCCTTGTAGCGGGCGAGGGTGTCGAGCTGGGCCTGCATGACTTCGGGTGGGGGCCGCGAGAGTCCACCGCGGGAACTCGCGTCCTCTTCCACGCGGTAGGCATTCACGCCCACCACGGTCTGCTCGCCGCTCTCGATCTTCTCCTGGAAGGCGAGGGCGGAGGCGCCGATCATGGATTGCACCATCCCGGACTCGACCGCCCGGTACATGCCCCCCGCGTCGTCCACGCGCTGCATGACCGACAGGATCTCCTCTTCCATGTCATCGGTGAGCTTCTCGACGTAGAAGGAGCCGCCCAGGGGATCGATGACGTCCACGAGATGCGCTTCCTCGCGCAGGATGTTCTGGGTGCTGATGGCGATGCGCGCGGCATCCTCGGTCGGCACGCTCAACACCTCGTCGTGGGAGTCGGTATGCAGCGACTGCAGGCCACCGAAAATCCCCGCCATCGCCTGGGCGGTGACGCGGGCGATGTTGTTCAACGGCTGCTGCCGGGTGAGGTCGACGCCGGAAGTCTGGCCGTGAAACTTGAATCGCCACGAGCGCGGGTCCTTCGCACCGAAGCGTTCGCGCACGAGCCGGCACCAGATGCGGCGCCCGGCGCGCATCTTGGCGACTTCTTCGAAGAAGCTGATGGAGATGTCGAAGAAGAAGGTGAAGCGAGGCAGGAAGACATCCGGATCCATGCCGCGGGCGATGCAATCCTCCGCGTACTGCACCGCGGTGGAGAGCGTGAGCCCCATGGCCTCCGCGGGCGTGGCGCCGCCCTGTTGCATGTGCTGACCGACGACCGAGAGCGGATTCCATCCGGGGAGACGGCGCGACGCGAAGTCGATGTGATCGACGAGAATGCGCCGCGAGCCGGGCAACGCGATGCGGAAGAACATATGGTTGGCGACGAAGTGAGATATGTAGTCACTCTGGTTCGAAGTCCCCGTTACCTTCTCCCAGGGAATGCCGCGCCGCTTCGCCACCGCCAGCAGGAGAGCCAGCAGGGTGAAGGGCAGGGGATCGTTCATGGCGGTTGAGAGTGCGGCGATGTCGACGCCTTCGAAACAGGTGTCCATGTCGTCCACGGTGTTGACCACGGCGCCGCAGGTGCCGAGCAGCAACGCGTCCACCTCGTCCGCGTCGTATCCGCGATAGACGGAGTTGCAGGGGATGAGGCTCACCGCCGAGCCGCCGGCGTCGAGGATCCGACCGAGGCGCGCATTGTAGTCCTGGGGCGTCCCGAGCCCGATGAGCTGACGCTGACTCCAGGTGCGCCCGCGGTGCATGCTCGGGTAGATCCCCCGGGTCATCGGCGCCTCCCCGGGGAAACCCAGATCCTCGAGATAGCGCTCGCCGCTCCAGTCACCCGGCGTGTACAGCGCGCGAATCTCCACCCCGGAACGGTTTCGCCGGATCGTCTCCTCGCCCATCTGCTGGTTGTACGAGTCCTGCCAGCGCGCGCGGGCGGCCTCGAACCCGGGGAGTGGGATCTGCACGGGCCCTTGACTCATGACATCCTCCCGTCCCGCGCGTGGCGCGCGAGCTCGTCGACTTCGCTGGTGATCTCTTCCCGGGTGCTGCCGGGGTGGAAGACGCGGCTCACGCCCGCATCGAGCAACATGCTCTCGTCCTCGTCGGGGACGATGCCGCCGACGACGACCCGCACATGGCCGAGTCCCGCCTCCGAGAGCGCCTTGGTGAGCTTCGGCACGAGCAGGTGATCGGTGGCAAGCGAGCTGATGCCGATGACGTCCACGTCCTCCTGGAGTGTGAGCTGCACCACCGCCGCGACGTCCTGCCAGGGGCTGGTGTAGATCACCTCCATGCCGGCATCGCGGAGGAATGCCGCCACCACGCGGCTGCCCCGATCGTGGCCATCGAGTCCGAGCTTGGTAACCAGCACCCGTGCCGGCTCTTCCCGGGACGTATTCATGATCCGGTCTCTCCGATGGGCTGGCGCAGGCAATCGAGCATCCGGCGCGCGATGCGCGCGGGCGCGTCGCCGCCGGGGCGGTACCAGGCCTGGGCGCCGTTCAAGGCGCCGAGCAGCGTGAGGCGCAGGTATTGCCGCCGGCTCCTCGGCAGCGGGAGCGCCGCGACGAGATCCCGAAAACGCGCCTCGTAATCGTCTCTGAGCGCCGTCAGCCGATCGCTCACGGCGGGCACGTCTGCGGGCAATACCCGCACGACGACCTGGGCGTAGTCGCTGTCGGCGAGCAGCATCTCGAGGTGCGCGACACAAGCCGCTTCGAGGCGCTTCATGGGATCCCGCGACCGCGCGATGGCCGAGTCCACGCGCTCGGCGATACGCCGCACGCCCTCGGCATAGACGGCGAGGAGCAGCTCCTCCTTGGAGGGGAAGTGGTAGTAGATGGAGCCCGGCAGCATGCCGGTTGCTCGTGCGATGTCGCGCATGGACGTGCCGTGGTATCCGTGCTGGCAGATGAGACCCGCGGCGGCATCGAGTAGATGCTCGCGACGGTTGTCCTGCCGGGGCCCGCGGGCCTGTGCGGTGGCTGCCATGATGGAATTAAAAAACAAACGGTTGTTTGGTATTAGGCCATGGGCAAGCACGTCCGTCAAGCGTCTCGTCAGTAGTCGCCCGACTTGAGCCGTGCGGCTTCCCGCCGGTCGCGCTTGGAGGGCTTGCCGAGGCGCTCCCGGCGCGCGCCCGCCTCGACCCGGCGCCGCTCCGCCTCCCGTTCCCGGTTCTGGATGCTGTCCGGGGTCTCCTCGTAGAGGAGCGCCGCCTCCGATGCCGGCCGGCGATGCTTCGCCACGCCGCGCACCACCACCTGCCACTCGACGGGGCCGCGGCGGATCGCGACCTCCGTCCCGGGGCCCACGTGGCGGGACGGCTTCACCCGTTCGCCGGCAACCTGCACCTTGCCCCCGGAGATGGCGGTGGCCGCGAGCCCCCGGGTCTTGAAGAAGCGCGCAACCCAGAGCCACTTGTCCAGGCGCTGGGTCTCGGCTTCGGGTTGTGCGGCGGCTTCGGGCATCTGCTCTGGCGGTGAAAGGCTTCGCGAAGTATAAACGGCCGATCGGGGAGAAACAGGAGGATCCGCCATGTCCGAAGTAACGCGGGGAGAGCCCACACCGATCGTCGACGAGTCGCTGCCCGCCGGGAAACCCTGGACGCGGATTATCGAGAAGGGCCAACGTCTTCGAATCGTCGACGTGCACGGCCAGCAGGGCGTCGATTTTCTCTGCTACAACGCCCATGCACCGGAAGAGCGTTACCACGCACCGAATACTCTCAAGGCGTCGCGCAGCCTGCGCCTGACCACGGGGCACGTGCTCTACTCCGACGTGGCGAGACCTTTGTTCCGCATCACCGGCGACACCTGCGGCACCCACGACACCATCGGCGGATGCTGCAGCGCACCCAGCAACGAGATGCTCTACGGTGTCTCGGATTGTCCCGGCTGTCGGGAGAATTTTCTGGCTGCTCTCGGGACCTACGGCCTGGGACGCAAGGACATCGTTCCCAACATCAACTTCTTCTGCAACGTGCCGGTCTACGACGAGACGCGCCTGGCCGACTCCGTGTTCGTGGAGAGCCAATCCGTGCCGGGCAACTACGTCGAGCTGCAGGCGGAGATGGATGCCATCGCGGTCATCTCGAATTGCCCGCAGGTCAACAATCCCTGCAACGCCGGCGAGCCAACGGCGATCCGCGTGCTCGTGCTCGAGCCCGATTGACCGTTTTCCGCGACTTACCAGACACTTACACCCCACCTGAAACCCTGGCTAAACGCCCCCTCTGCCGTACAATGGATCCACGAAGGGGGGAAGAACGTGGCACCAAGTCCGCGTCCAGCGTCGCGCGCGAAAGTCACGCGCCCGAGTCTCGCCGGAGTCCTCGGCCGGGAGCGCTTGTTCACGATCCTGGATCAGCGGGATCGCAATGCGGTCGTGTGGGTGTCCGGCCCGCCGGGCTCGGGTAAGACCACCCTCGTCGCGAGCTATCTCGATCAGCGCCGTTCGGAATCCTGCTGGTATCAGCTGGACACGGGCGACTCCGATGTCGCGGCCTTCTTCTATTACATGGCGCAGACCGCGGCGGCCGGATCCTTACCTCTTTTCACCTCCGAGTACCACGCGGATCTCTCGGCCTTCGCACGGCGCTACTTCCGCACGCTGTTCGGGCGACTGCGCTCGCCCTTCGTTCTGGTTCTCGATAACTACCAGGAAGTATCTACTCAATCGGCGTTTCATTCCGTGGTCCTGGATGCCGTCGCCGAGCTGCCCCCGGACGGTTGCATCGTCGTCGTCAGTCGGGGTGATCCGCCTCCCGAGCTCGTGCGGCTGCGGGCAAATCGCACGCTGCAGCTACTCGGCTGGCAGGATCTGCGGCTCACCCGCTCGGAGTCCGACGCAATCGTGTCGCTCTGGGGCCGCGAGCTTCCGGAGGCCGATCTCGCCGAGCTCTATCACAAGACGGAAGGGTGGGCCGCCGGTCTCGTCCTGATGCTGGAACATTCGCTCTCCAGCGCCAACATCGATCTCGTGCCGACTTCCCGCGCGCCCCAGGTCGTGTTCGACTATCTCGCGGGGGAGATCTTCCAGAACTTCGACGAGCGAACGCGACACCTGCTTCTGAAAACAGCCTTCGTCCCGGAGATGACGAGCACGATGGCGGAGAGCATCACGGGCGACGCGGACGCCGACGCGATCCTCACCAGGTTGCATCACGGACATCACTTCGTTTCGCTGAAGGCGGATGGTCCGGAGACCATATTTCAGTTTCATCCTCTTCTTCGGGAGTTCCTTCGCGCGCGGGCCCGGGAGTCGATCTCGCCGGGCGAGTACCGCAGCCTGCGACGTACCTCGGCCGAGGTTCTGGAAGCGGCGGGCGAGGTGGAGGAGGCGGCGCTCCTGTTGCGTGAAGACGGCGACTTCGCTCAGCTGAGGCGCCTCGCGCTCGAGCATGCTCCTGACATGCTCGCCCACGGCCGCGCCGAGACCTTCGAGGCGTGGCTCGACGAGATCCCCGACGAGGTCCTCGAGTCCGATCCATGGTGCTTCTACTGGAAGGCTGCGTGTCGTTTCGCGATCGCACCGCGCGAGAGTCGCTTGCTCTACGAGAAAGTGTTTGCGGGTTTCGAGGACGCAGCGGAGTACGATGGCGGCGCGAAGTTGCTCGCCTGCGCCGGGGCCATGGACGCGATCATTCACGAGCTTGATGACTTGTCCCTGCTGGATCCCTGGATCGATCGGGCAAAGGCACTATTGACGTCCGACGCCGTTGGGCCGGACGGTGTTCCTGTCGCTCGCGCTTCGGTCAGCCTGTTCGTGGCGTTGGTCTTCCGCCAGCCCCAGCATCCCGATATGCGGGACTGGGCCGAGCGTGCGTTCGAAAGCGTGGGCAACCTCGGGGACACCAATGCCCGCCTGTCGGCACAGCTCTTGATGGCTATCACGCTCAACTACACGGGTCAGTTCGAGCGGGTCCGTGAGCTCATCGACGTCATGCGCCACACCTGCCGCTCTCCCGACGTGACACCGCTCGCGTTGACGGTTCTCAAGGACGTCGAGTCCATGTACTACATGTTGACGGCCGATCACGATCGATGTCTCGAGGCGGTCTACGACGGCGTCGACATCGGCGAAGGCAGCGGCGTCAATCTGTGGCGTTATCATCTGCTGTCCAACGGCGCGGCCGCGGCGCTCGGCGCTGGCGACCTGGACTCGGCCGAGGAGCTGCTTGCGAAGATGCACACCCATCGCGACGGCGCCAGACGCCTCGATCGGTGCAGCTATCACTACTATCGGTCGTGGCTCGCTATGATTCGGCGCGATGTCGTCGAGGCGCACCAGGAACAGAAGACCGCGCTGCGCCTCGCGATAGAATCGGGGTGCCCGTTCTACGAAGTCCTGTGCCGTCTCGCGCTCGCCGAGATCTTCCACGCGCTCGGCGACCATCGGCGAACGGTAGCCAGCCTCCGCCGTGTGCGCAGGCTCGCGCGGGGCATCGACAACCGCTTGATGGAATACACGGCCTTCTCTACCTTTGCACACATCGCGTTCGCCCAGGGACGCAGACGCGCGGGGCTCAACGCTCTGCGCTACGCGTTCGGACTCGGCCGGGAGCATGGGTTCAGACATTTCCTCTGGTGGCAGCCGAGGATCATGGCGGAGCTCTGCGTACGCGCGTTGGAAGCCGGCATCGAGGTGGAGTATGTGAAGAGCCTCATCGGCGATCGCGGGCTGATGCCCGACGTCCTGCCGATGAACGTGGACGCGTGGCCCTGGCCGATTCGCATCCGCACATTCGGAGAGTTTCAGGTCGAGAGTGATGGGGAAGCGATCGGCGCGACGGCCAAGCCCCAGCAAAAGCCCCTGGAGCTCCTCAAGACGCTGGTGACGCTCGGCGCGGAAGAGGTGAAGGAACGGGATGTCTCTGCGGAGCTGTGGCCCCGCATCGATGCGGACTATGCCCATCGTTCGCTCACCACGACGTTGCACCGCCTTCGCAAGGTCCTTGCCCACGATCACGCCATCGCACTCAAGCACGGGCGACTCAGTCTGGACTCGAGTTGTTGCTGGCTGGACGTGCGGGCTCTCGAAGCCTTGCTGGTGGATATCGACGAAGCTCTCGGGAACACACTGCCGCGCCCCGGTCGGGAGAGCGTGACGGATCTGGCGGACAGGTTGTTCGATATCTATCGTGGACCATTCATGGCGGGCGAGGGCGATCATCCGCGCTACACTCACGCCCGCGAGCGCCTTCGCAACAAAGTGTTGAGGGCCGCGAGCGATCTGGCCCGGTACTGGGAGGAAGACAGGTGCTGGGACGAGGCGGCGCGCCTCTACGCGAGGGGACTCGAAGCGGATGCCCTCGCGGAAGGGTTCTATCGTCGCCTCATGATGTGCTATAGGCAACTCGGCCGGCTCGCCGAGGCCGTGGACGTGTACGATTCCTGCCGGCGCGCCCTCGCCGAGGCGCGCGGCGCGGAACCCTCGCCGGAGACGACGGCGATCTACCAGAGCGTAGTGGAAGCGCTGGGCGAGACATCCGACTCCCGGCGTTATGGCTGAACCTCCCGGCAGAATTCTCCCGGCTATCGTTCTCGCGAGTTTCGCCGGCACGTCCCTGTGGTTTGCCGGAAACGCGGTGCTGCCCGATCTCAGCCGACTCTGGGGTCTCTCTCCGGACGCTCTGGGTTACATGACCTCGTCGGTGCAGCTCGGGTTCATCGCGGGAACGCTCACCTTCGCCGTCCTGGCGGTCTCCGACATGTTCTCGCCGCGGAAGATTTTTTTCGCATGTGCTCTCGTGGGTGCGTTCTTCAACGCGAGTATCTACTTCCTTGCGGACGGCTTCCTGTCCCTGATGACCTTTCGCTTCCTGACCGGGTTCTTCCTCGCGGGCATCTATCCCATCGGCATGAAGATCGCGGCCGGCTGGTATCAGCAGGATCTGGGCAAGGCCCTGGGTTACCTGCTGGCGGCGCTGGTGGCCGGTACCGCCTTCCCGCACCTGCTGAGGGCCATCGGTCACAGTCTGCCCTGGGAGAGTGTGATCCTGGGGACTTCCGGCACCGCCGCCTTCGGCGGCCTCCTGATGTTCCTCCTTGTTCCGGACGGACCCTACATTACCAAGGGCACGACGTTCGATCCGACGGCGATGAAGGCGATCTTCCAGTCGAGAAGGCTGCGTGCGTCCGCGTTCGGATACTTCGGGCACATGTGGGAGCTCTATACATTCTGGGCGTTTGTCCCGGTGATGCTCGCCGCACACATGGGTTCCGGGACGGCGGTACGGCTCGATATCCCGCTATGGGCGTTCCTCGTCATCGCGTCCGGGGTCATCGGGTGTGCAGGTGGCGGCCTCCTGACCGGGAGGTTCGGCAGTGCCCGCGTTGCGTTCGTGCAGCTCGCCGTCTCCGGAGCCTGCTGTGCCCTGTCTCCGTTCCTCCTCTCGTCCGCGACGCCGGTGTTTCTCGCCTTCCTGCTCGTCTGGGGGATCACGGTGGCCGGCGATTCGCCGCAGTTCTCGGCTCTGAACGCGCGATACGCGCCGAAAGAGCTCGTCGGCTCCACGCTTACAATCGTCAACTGTATCGGATTCTCGGTCACGATCGTCAGCATTCAGCTTCTGACCTACGCCGCTCACTACATCGACACGCGCTGGCTCTTCCTCTTGCTCACGGTGGGACCGGCCACGGGGCTCTACGCCATGCGATCGCTGCTACGGAGCGAAAGTCCTCGCGACTCCCGCGCGTAATTGGCCTCGCTTGATTGGATTGGGCTGCTCCTTCGGGTTAAATTGCGGCGAACCGGCGACGGGTGGAGGGATGGGATGCACAACCGCAAGAGTCTGAAGCAGCTCTCGATAGTATGGGCGGACGACGCCGCGGCCATCGCGACGACCGGTTCCGAAGCGGGCCGTCACTTCGCCCAGGGGTGTGATCTCATCGACAAGCTGCTCGAGGCGCTGAAGGAGCGGGACGTCGAGATAGAAAGGTTACACAGCGCGATGCGCAAGCAACAGGAGAAGCTCTCCTCACTCGGACTCTGACCCTGCCCCTCAGTCCGGGTGATCCATCCAGATTCGCTCGCCGACCTCCGGCGCGATACCGGCGCCGCCCTCGAACCAGCCCAACTGCTCCCGCAGCTTCACGACACCGCCGATGATGATCAGGGTCGGCGCCCGCACATCCGCGCCCGCCACCTCTTCGGCGAGCGTCGCGACGGTCGCGGTGAGCACCCTCTGGTCCTCGGTCGTCCCGTGCTCGACGAGGGCGGCCGGTGTCTCCGGGGCCATGCCGTGCTCCACGAGCTCGCGGCAGATGACCGGCAGGCCCACGAGTCCCATGTAGATGACGATAGTCTGGCGCGGCTGGATCAGGCTCTCCCAATCCAACGCAACCGCGCCGTCCTTCAGGTGGCCGGCGACGAATACGCAGCTCTGCGCGTGGTCCCGGTGCGTGAGCGGGATGCCCGCGTAGGCCGCACAACCGGCCGCGGCGGTGATGCCGGGAACGACCTGGAAGGGAATGCCTTCGGCCGCGAGGGTTTCGATCTCTTCGCCGCCGCGCCCGAAAATGAACGGGTCG
>CBDTYP010000095.1:0-10296 GCA_965364645.1 uncultured Gammaproteobacteria bacterium
TCCACCCGCTACGAGCTCAAGCGCGCCCTGCGCGAGAGCAGGCTTTCCTCTGACGAGCTTCGCAGCCTGTTCGCGCCGGTCGCCTCGGCCCTGTTGAAGCTCGAGAACGACACCGAGCTGTTTCGCGCCTACTCGAACCACCTGTCCGAGCGCATGGAGAGCCTCTGGTCGGAGAAGCTGCAGCTCGTTCACGCCGGAGGCGGTGGTGTGGAGAGCGTCTTCGAGGTCTCCGCGGAAGCGCAGGCAGTTCACTTCTACGTCAGCCGTCACCTGGAGATCCTGCGGCGGTACCTGCGCCGGTACATCGAGGGAGATCGGGACGACGTGACCTGCGAGAACCTGGCGAACTACTGGCCGTACTTTCTCGGTCAGCCGGACAGATTGCTCGCCACCGCCCGCGAAGATTTCCTGCAGGGAAACCTGAACGCGAAGGAGCGCAAGACGTTGACTCTGAAAGGCCGCATCGACTTCATCGAGGAGACGCTGGCCGAAGCCAGGGAAGAGATCGGGCGAAAGATCAAGAGAGAGCTTCCTCGCATCGAAGTGGAAACGATCTGGGGACGCTGACCGGAGTGCACACCAGGATAATCATCGCCGACGGGCTCACCAACGAGTTCCTGAGCCCTGAAGTGCAATTTCGCCATCGGCCGGTCAACGTCGGCACCCATGAGATCGCCCGGCTGATGGGTCCGGGCACTCGATTCGGAACCGGCCCTCTTCCCGTATTCTTGAACCGGAGCGTCGAAAGCCGGAAGCCCGCGGCCAATGCGGCGCTGCTGATCCTGCGGGATCTGGACGACGAGGCGAGCGCCGACGGTTTCGGGTCGGGGAGTTCCGATTTCGTCGAGCCCCTTCATGATTGGGTGAGACAGGCGCGTGTCGTCCCCTGCGCCCGCGGCGCGGTTCCCTTCGAGGAGTTCTGCCGTGAAATCGAAGAGCTGACCGGCGCCGCGCAGGCATCGAGGACGAAGAATCGCCGGACGATACGCTTCCTGCTGGTGGGGTGTCACACGGACAAGAGAATTTTCGTCACGGCGACGTTTCTACGTGACGTTCTGGGATTCGAGAATGTCGCTGTCTGCTCTCATCTGGTGGGAAGCACCATCAGGGAGGCAAATACCGCGGCGCTGGTGCACGGCCTTCCCAGCAGCGGCGTTCGGGTTTTTCTCGATCTGGGCCAGGCCGCGAAGTTCGTCGGAATGGACGCTTCGCCATTTGGCGATCTGGGGTGCCATCCGTGTCGAATCGTACCGGCACAGGCGCGTCGCGAGCTCGGTAGAGAGCGACGCAATATCATCGAGTTTCTCTGCATGCATTGGACGAAGGCGGAGCTGAAGCCCCTCCAGGGGGGCTACACGGGCAGTCTGCTGTTTCTCGCCAACGGCTGGAAGGGCACATCGCGAGCGGAGCCGATGGTGCTCAAGGTCGATCGGTACCCGCAGATGCGCCGTGAGATCGAGGGTTATCAGGAGGTCAAGGATCTCTTCGGAAAGAACGTACCCACCTTCACCTACCCGGTCACGTTGGGAGAATCCACCGGCGTCGGGATGGAGCTCGCCGCCATGGAGGGCCGACCGGAGACGCTTCAGGACAGCTTCGAGGCGGCGGAGGGCGACGAGAGCACCATTCGGTTCATGCGCCGCCTGCAGAAAGCCCTCGATCTCGTCGTCGAGAAGCTCTATCGCAACACCAGTACCTCGTCCCGCGTCGCGCCCTATCGCCGATTCGAGCTGCACACACAGCAACAACTCGAATGGTTTCGCGAGAACGCCGGATTGGTCATCGAGTACGCAGAGCGAGCGAGAGCATCGGAGATGCCCATGCCGGTGGGAGGCATCGAAAACATGCTACGGCTGGCCGCCGCCAACGAGGATGGTGTCGATAACGAGGTGTGCCTGGCCCACGGAGATCTCAACCTCAAGAACGTCATTTGCGACGAGGCGGACAATATCTGGTTTATCGACTGGACACACAGTGATCAGTTTCCAGTCGAGATGGATTTCGCGAAGATCGAGAACGACATCAAGTTCGTCATGAGCAAGCAGTTCGAGATCGAAGATCTACCGCGTCTGAGGCGTTTCGAGGAGTACCTGCTCGCCAATCGAGAGCCGGCCGAAGCAAATCGGCTTCCGAAGTCACTCTCATTCGTGAAATGGGACTTACGCTTTCGCAAGATACTCGATTCGGTACGGCGGATCCGGCGATCGTGTTTCTCGCTGAAGAGCGAGAGGGACGATTGGCTCGTCTATCGGATCGCATTGCTGAAGTACGCGCTGCACACGCTGAGCTTCGACGAGCGGCGCGATCTCGGCGAATGCGGCGTAACCCAGCTGCTGTACGCATTGTTTTCAGTCGAAGGACTGGTTTTCATCCTGGTTGCGGATGATTTTCATCTCAAGATACGCGGCGAAAAGCCGATCGCGTACCCGCCGAGGCTCAGGGTGCTCATCGACGAGGCGCCGTGGGACTTCAATTGTCCGGGCTACGAGCCACCCTACTACGTCGACGCCACCATTCTGGACAACGACGCGGCCGACCCCGAAGACTTTTCGAAAGTCGCCGCGAGCGAATCACTCGAGGGCGCTGCGCATCGAGATGACGAGGACCGACCGCTCAATCCGCGTGGCCGCACGGGAATCGCGGGTCGCGGGCTGCTCGGGTTGTGGGGAGCGAATCAGATGGTCGGGGCCGTGGTAACCCGTGTCAATCGGGAGTCCTCGGCGCTGGAGGTGCTGCTCGGAAAGAATCGAAACTCCGATGCCCTCTCGCTGCCGACGGACTTCGTATCCCGAGGCGAGACCACGGAGTCAGCGCTCGATCGCACGCTCGAGACATCCGCCGGCTTCAGGCCGCAAGATTCCGGGGAGATTATCTCGAACGGCTACAGCTACGACGCGCGCCAGACCGATCACGCCTGGATTGAGCTCGAGACGCGACTCTACCATCTGGACGCGGAGTCTCAACCCACGACATTCCGCCCCGGTGTGGACTTCGAGGAGATCGAATGGTGGCCCGTAATGCCCGAGACGGTAAATCGGCTGCCCCCGAGCCAATCCCAGCTCGTTCGCGACGCAGTCCGGCACCTCATGGAACGCGGCGCCGTGGAGCGGGACTGGGCGCTCGGCTTACTCGCGAAGACCGGCTGACAGCAACGCGGAGCCCCGATGCCGGGAACGGTCAGTCCGCCACGGATCGCGCGAGCTCGTCCTCGATGAACGCGAGGCTGCCGACGAACTGCAGCCGCGTGCTCAGGTTGTACCCGACGCTCCCCTCGATCACCGAGCCGTCGTCGTCGGCCCGCAACGCGCCGCGAAACTCCACCACGTCTCCGGCTTGAGCCAGCGGCGACGGCGCCCACGCCCCGGGGTCCGCTGACCCGCAGGTGCTGTGTCCAGAATATGAAGGGGTCCTTCATCTCATCATGCTATGCAAGTGCCGTCTCGCTTGATTACTGTATATTCATCCAGTCTACTGAGCGCCTGTTGCAAACCGCAGAAGGGGCCGCTCCATGGAAGCTTGCGAAGCGACGACGCTGCGTGCGCCCTCCTCGTCTCTCGACGCCCTCGAGCTCCAGATCACCGAGCTCGCCGCCCACATCCACGCCGCCAACTACCGCCTGCTCTGCCTCATCGCCGAGTTCGACCGCCGCAAGGGCTGGAAACAGTGGGGCGTGCTGTCCTGCGCCCACTGGCTGAACTGGAAGTGCGGCGTCGGGCTGATCGCCGCCCGGGAGAAGGTCCGGGTTGCCCGCAGCCTCGAGTCCTTCCCCCGCATCAGCGAGGCCTTCCGCACCGGACAGTTGAGCTACTCCAAGGTCCGCGCCATGACCCGAGTCGCCACCACGGAGAACGAAGGTTACCTCCTCGATATCGACGCGAGAACCTGCGTCACCCTGTGGGATGGCACGATCATGGACCACGCGTTGGCGGTAGAGAATCTTCTGGCGAAGGATGGCGCGCTGCAACTGGAGTTCGGCGCCCGCTATCCCGCGCACTTTCCTCGTCATCAGCAGGACGAGTAACCCGGGCGTCCGCCGTCGTTCAACGCGGCTCCATGATAGATGTGTGAGATATTCGCCCAGTATGCGGCCGTCTCGCACATGCGGCAGGGCCTCGACGTCGCGTAGATGATGCAGCCCTCGAGGCTGCGGGTGCCGAGGGTGCGCGCGGCATCGCGGATCGCCTCCATCTCGGCGTGGGCGGTGGGATCCTGATTGCCGATCACCCGGCTGGGTCCTTCGCCGACAACCTTGCCGTCCTTCACGACTACCGCGCCGTAGGGCTGGTCGCCGGAGCCGGTCGCCGCCTGCTTCATGGCGAAGGCCTGTTGCATGAATTGGTCGTCGTTGGTCGCGGCCTGCAGTGTGCCGCCGAATCGGTAACTCGATGCGAGTGACAGGCCGGCGAATGCGGCGAGGGACTGTAACAGTTGTCTGCGTTCGGCCATCGGGCTCACTCCTTATATAGTGACAACGAGTACTAGATCACTCCCTGCTCGCGCAGCTCAGCGATCTCTTCCTCGCTGAGCCCGAGGCGATCGCCGAACACCTCCCGATTGTGGGCGCCCATCTCCGCGCCGAGGTGTTTGATCGCCCCCGGCGTCTCCGAGAGCTTCGGCACCACGCCCTGCACGGCGAGCTCACCGACGCGATCGTCCTTCACACGCACGAGGGTATCCCGCGCCGTGAACTGCTCCTCCTCGAAGATATCGGCGATGCTGTTGACGGGGCCACAGGGAACCTCGCCATCGGCGCAGCGGGCGATGACCTCCTCCCGGGGCAACGACGCCGTCCACTCGGTGACCAGGCGGTTGATGAACTCCCGTTCGGCGACGCGCTTCTTGCGGGTCCCGAAGCGCGCGTCGTCGTCCAGCGCGGGGTTGCCGATGACCTGGACGAAGCGCCGGTACATCTTGTCGTTGGTGCAGGCGATGGCCACCCACTTGCCGTCCGCGGTGGGATAGTGGCTGTGGGGCACCGAGCTGTCGGTCTCGGTGCCGTTGCGCTCACGCACATACCCGGTCTTCCCGTAGACAGCAGCGAACTCGTCCAGGAAGCGAAAGATGCCGTCGTGCAATCCGATGTCGATGTACTGGCCGCGCCCGCTCTTGTCCCGGGCCCGGAGGGCCAGCAGCACACCGTAGGCGCCGTAGAGTCCGCTCAGGTAATCGGCCAGGGTCGTCGATCCGGCGATGAGGGGCGGGGTATCCGGCTGGCCGGTGAGATAGGAGAGTCCGGCGTAGGCCTGGGCGATGCGGGCGAAGCCGGGCAGGTTGCGCTTGGGCCCCTCCTGTCCGTAGGCCGAGACCCTGAGCATGACGAGCCCCGGGTTCAGCTCCCGTAGGGCCTCGAAGCCGAGGCCCCAGCGTTCCAGGGTGCCGGGGCGGAAGTTCTCCATGACCACATCGCTGTCGGCCACCAGGCGCCTGAACAGCTCCGCGCCCTTCGGCGTCTTGAGATCCAGGGTAATGCAGCGCTTGTTGCGGGCGTCGTTCAGCCACCAGTAGGTGTCGCCGGTCTCGCTCTCGGTGCCGAGCTGGCGGAGTGAGTCGCCCACGCCGGGCTTCTCGATCTTGATGACTTCGGCGCCGAACTCCGCGAGACACGCCGCCGCGAAGGGCGCCGCGACGAAGGTCGCGATGTCGAGGACGCGTACGCCTTCCAGGGGGGCCTCGCTTTCGTTCATTGTTCCACCGAAATGTCGTTACCCGGGCCACGTTACCCGGCTGACGCCAACCTAACAACGCGGCGGATAGGATACAATTCGGGTGCACGTGCACTACTCCGACCACCACCTGTTCCGCCTCAGCAAAGCACTCGCCATCGGCGCCGTCGGCGGCGCGATCTTCTACGCCCTGAACATGCCCCTGGCATGGATGATGGGCGCGATGGTGCTGACCACCATCGCGGCCCTCGCCGGCACCTCACTGCACGTCCCCGGCCACCTGCGCTCGGTGATGGTCTCGATCCTCGGGGTGCTGCTCGGCAGCACATTCACGCCCGATGCCCTGGACCGGGTCATGGAATGGCCTCTGACGCTTGCGAGCCTGGCCCTGTATCTCGCGCTCGTCACCAGCATCCTCTACGTCTACTTCCGCCGCGTGATGGGCTTCGACCCGGCCACGGCGTATTTCTCCGCGACCCCCGGGGGGCTCTCCGAGATGGTCATCGTCGGCCGCGCCATGGGCGGCGACGATCGCACCATCGCGCTGGTGCACGGGGCGCGCATCCTGCTGGTGGTGCTGACGCTGCCCTTCTGGTTCCGCTACGCCTACGGCGTCGGCAGCGCGGGCGGCGGCGCGGGCGACGCCTCGCTCGCGGATCTCGGCTGGCTCGACGGGAGCGTGCTGCTGGCCTGCGCCGTGTTCGGGCCCATGGTGGGTAAGCTGTTGCGGCTGCCCGCCTACCGCATCGTGGGACCGATGGTCGCGAGCGCCGCGGTGCATATCGCGGGCGTCACGTCATCGGCGCCGCCCATGGAGCTGGTGGCCATGGCCCAGGTGGTCATCGGATCCTCCATCGGCGCGCGCTTCGCCGGCGCCCCCCTGGCGTGGGTGCTGAAGATCATCGCCTCGTCCATCGGCTCCACGTCCCTCATGCTCGGCGCCACCATCGGCTTCGCGCTGGTGCTGGCGCCAGTGTCCGGAATCCCCTTCGCGCCCATCGTCCTCGCTTTCTCTCCCGGAGGGCTCGCGGAGATGAGCCTCATCGCGCTGGCGCTGGGCATCGAGACGGCCTTCATCGCGACCCATCACGTGGCCCGCATCACGATGATCGTCTTCGCCGCACCGCTGATATTCAAAAAGCTCGGAGTCGAGCGGCCTATTTCCCCTTGAAGACAGGCCGGCGCTTGGCGGCGAAGGCCGCTTCCGCCTCCCGGTGGTCCTCGCTCAGCCAGAGATCCGCGAAGTCGTCCTCGGCGATACGCCGGGCCTCCTCCCGGGGCAGGTGGCTCGATGCCAGCAGGACCCGCTTCGTCGCCGCGAGGGACAGGGGCGCGGCCTCGGCGAGCTTCTCCACCAGCGCCAGCGCCGCCTCCACCACCGAATCGTCGCAGACGCGGTTGACGAGCCCCAGGCGGAGAGCCTCGGCGGCGTCCACGGGCTCGCCGGTGGTGAGCAGGTGCATGGCGTTGGCGTAACCGATGGCGCGGGTCAGACGCTCGGCGCCGTGCCAGCCAGGCGTCAGACCCAGGCGCACGTAGGGGAAACCGATGCTGGCTGTGGACGCGGCGAAGCGCACGTCGCAGGCCAGCATGAGCTCGGCGCCGCCGCCAAGCGCGATGCCGTTGACCGCGGCGATGACCGGCACCGGCAGCGCCTCGAGCCGATCCAGCAGGCGCCGCGGTCGCGCGAACGCGGACTGCAGCTGCTCCCGGGTCAAGAGCTCGCGGTACTGCTTGATATCGCCGCCGGAGCTGAAGAACTTGTCCCCCTCGCCGGTGATGACGATAGCGACGAGATCGCGTTCCTGCTCGAGCGCGTCCACCGCCGTTTCGAGGGCGGCGGTGACGTCGGCGCTGATGGAGTTGCCGGCGTGGGGGCGATCGATGGTGAGCAGAGCAGCGCCGTCGCGGCGCTCCACCTTCAGCACTTCAGAGCTCATGACAGCACTCTAGACGCAACCCGCCCGGTCGTTCAATACGGCATAATGGGTCGCCTGATTCGACTCCGACCCGCGCGAGAGACAAACAATGAAGCTCCCTGAGTCCCTCAACGATCTGCTCCAATCCGTCGGCCTCCAGAGCTGGGTGGTGCAGATCTTCATCGTCGTCTTCCTGACCCTGGTGCTGTCGTTCATCCTGAAGAGGGTGCTGCGCCGTATCGAAGCCAAACTCCAGGAGACCAACAACCCCTGGGACGACGCCCTGATCACGGCGATGAAGAGGCCCGCCGTCGTCATCGTATGGATCATCGGCATCGCCTTCGCCATCCAGATCATCGAGGACGAGACCCGCGCTGCCATATTCGGCGCCGTCGAGCCGCTTCGCGATGTCGGCGTCATCGCGGCGATCACCTGGTTCCTCGTACGCTTCATCCGCATCGCGGAAGAGAACATCGTGGAGGCCAAGAAGAAGAAGGGTGAGACGGTCGATCGCACGACCATCGACGCCATCGCCAAGCTGCTACGCCTGTCGGTGATGATTACGGCGGCGCTGGTGGCGCTGCAGACCCTGGGCTTCAGCGTCTCAGGCGTGCTCGCTTTCGGCGGCATCGGCGGCATCGCCGTCGGCTTCGCCGCCAGGGATCTGCTGGCGAACTTCTTCGGCGGGCTGATGGTGTATCTGGATCGCCCCTTCGCGGTTGGCGAGTGGATCCGCTCGCCGGATCGGGACATCGAAGGCACCGTGGAGGAGATCGGCTGGCGCCTGACCCGTATCCGCACGTTCGACTCGAGGCCCCTGTACGTGCCGAACGCCGTCTTCACCAACATCGCCGTGGAGAATCCGTCGCGTATGCAGAACCGGCGCATCTACGAGACCATCGGCCTGCGTTACGACGACGCCGCCAAGGTCGCCGCCATCGTGAGCGACGTGACCGAGCTCTTGAAGACCCACGAGGAGATCCAGGCCGATCGCACGCTCATGGTGAACTTCACCACCTACGGACCCTCGTCCCTGGATTTCTTCATCTACTGCTTCACCCGCACCGCCGTGTGGGCGGAGTTCCATCGCGTCAAGCAGGAGATCCTGCTCGCCATCCTGGACATCATCGAGAAGCACGGCGCGGAGGTGGCCTTCCCGACGAGGACGCTGCACGTCCCCGACGGAATCGCCCTGCCCGGCCCGGAGGCCGAAGGCGTGAACAGCGCCTGAAATGTGACGCAGTCGACACCCCGTAACTCGCCAGGCCGGGGCGCCATGCCGTACTCTTTCCTGCACGGTGAGTGGGGAGCGATCGTGATTCCGTATCCGTCCGAGGCCAGCGACACGTGAGCGCATTTCGTCTGCCGACGCAGCGCCTCTCGGGGTCGCTCCACGGCGCCAAGCTGAACGGCCTGGTCGCCCAGGCGGGCAATGTGATTCTCGGCAAGGAGCACGAGATCCGGCTCGCCCTCACCTGCCTCATCGCCCGCGGGCACCTGCTC
This sequence comes from uncultured Gammaproteobacteria bacterium, assembly GCA_965364645.1. Taxonomy (GTDB): domain Bacteria; phylum Pseudomonadota; class Gammaproteobacteria; order HK1; family HK1; genus JAABYT01. The sequence goes on from CBDTYP010000095.1 coordinate 9,086, forward strand.
ATCGAAGACATACCGGGAGTCGGCAAGACGACCCTGGCCCACGTGCTCGCCCGGGTTCTCGGCCTCTCCTTTCAACGGGTGCAGTTCACGAGCGACCTGCTGCCCGCGGATATCCTCGGCGTCTCCGTCTACGATCGGCGGGCCGGCAGCTTCGACTTCCACCCCGGGCCCATATTCACCCAGCTGGTGCTCGCCGACGAGGTGAATCGCGCGACGCCGAAGACCCAGAGCGCGCTCCTGGAGGCCATGGAGGAACGCCAGGTCAGCCAGGATCGCGTGACACGGGATCTGCCCGATCCCTTCTTCGTCATCGCCACCCAGAATCCCTCCCACAGCGTCGGCACCTTCCCGCTCCCCGATTCCCAGCTGGACCGCTTTCTCATGCGCATCCGGCTCGGCTATCCGAATCAGAAGTCGGAGCGGGCGCTGTTGCGGGGCAGGGATCGCCGGGAGCTCGTGAGCGCACTCGAGCCTCAGCTCGAGGTCACGGAGCTGCTGGAGATTCAGCAATCGGTAATGGCGGTGCACATGTCCGATGCGTTGCTCGACTATCTCCAGGACGTCATCGCGGTGACCCGCACGACACCGGAATTCGGACCCGGACTCTCTCCCCGGGCAGGCCTCGCCCTCCTGCGCTGCTCCCAAGCCTGGGCATACATGGAAGACCGCCGCCACGTGCTCCCGGAGGACCTGCAGGCTGTACTACCCGGCGTGGTCAATCACCGCCTGCGCGAGGGCGCGTCGTCCGCGGAGGAGCTGCTGCGCCAAGTACCCGTCCCGTGAACGGCGAGCGAGGAGGCACGGATCCGGGCCTCGTCCTGCGTTTCAACCGCATCTACATACTCCCCACTCGGCAGGGCGTCGGCTTCGCCGCCGCCGTCGGCGTCATGCTTCTCGGCGCCATCAACTACGGTAACGCGCTGGGCTACGGGCTCGCCTTCCTGCTCATATCCACGGGCCTCGTCTCCATGTTGCATGCCGTGCGCAACCTCGCCGGGCTGCGGCTCACCCGCCTGGACAGCGCGCCGGCGTTTGCGGGGGATCAGACGCGCTTCCGGCTGAACGTGGACAACGACGGCCAGCGCCGGCGCTTCGCCCTGCTGGCCCGACTCCCCACCGGCGGGAAACGCCGCCACGGGGACGACCCGGTGGCACATTTCACACTGGACGCTGACGACACGCGCGCCGTCGAGCTCGCGGCGACCGCCGCG
>CBDTYP010000096.1:0-10293 GCA_965364645.1 uncultured Gammaproteobacteria bacterium
CCAGGGAAACGCCGCCGACGAGGTCCGCCGCGTTCTCCTGCTCGGCGAGCCAGCGGGCGGCCTCGCTGCTAGCGCCGTTGCGTGACAGCACGTACACCGACGAGCCCCGCACCCGGGGATCCTTGAAGGAATCCGCGTGGATGGAGACGAAGAGATCGGCACGCTGCTCCCGGGCGATCTTCATGCGCTTCCTGAGCCCGACGTAGTAGTCGCCCCGGCGCACCAGCACCGGCCGCATGCCCGGCTCGTTCTTGAGCTGCTTCTGGAGCTCCTTGGCGATGGAGAGGACCACGTTCTTCTCCCGCGTCCCCTTGCGCCCGATGGTGCCCGGGTCCTCGCCGCCGTGACCGGCGTCGATGGCGATGATCAGATCTCTCAGCTTGCTCGGGTTGCGGGGGGCGGCGCGCTTGATGCTCTTCTTCAAGTTCTCCTTCGCATCGCCCTTGTCGTAGAGATCCACGACCAGGCGATAGCCGTACTGTTTGTTGGGCTTCAGGAGGAAGCTCCGCGGGCGCACGGGCTTGCGGAGATCGAACACGACACGCAGATCCCGGTGATTGCGCGACGCGTGACGGATGCTGCTCAGGAGCTTGTCGGATTTGGTGGGGCGATCCACCTTGATCCCGAGCGACGTGTCCCTGAGATCCACCACGACCCGCGAGGGGTTGTTGAGGACGAACAGGGTGTGCTCGAGGGGGCCGTCCACGTCGAAGACGACGCGGGTGCGATCCGGCGCCGGCCACATGCGCACGTTCTTGACAGCTGCCTGCCCCGCGAGGCAAGTGCAGGCGACCGTCGACAGAATCAGGGCGGCTATGGTTCGCATGATGGAGGCGCGCTAGCGACTGCGGTGACTATAAATATCTAGGACATTCCGTAGGTTATTGCAAGTATCTTATACTGTTTATCAACAGAGTTCCGGTCCTTTTGAGTCCCCGGATGTCCCTATCTGATTGATTCTAGCAACCAATCAGGGATCGGGCCGATCGTCGAAAATTTCGAGCAACGCCTCGCCCCGGGGCGTGCCGGCGCGCACCTCGGCGTCCCGTCCGGTGCCGGAAACCGTGAGTTGCACCAGCAGATCCGGCTCCGGCAGCCACCCCTGCCCGCGCTCGGGCCACTCGATCACGCAGAGCGCGGCCTCGGCGAAGGCATCCCGTGCGCCCAGGTACTCGAGCTCCTCGCCGTCGCCGAGGCGGTACAGATCGAAGTGATAGAGGGTGATGTCGTCCTTCGTGTAGGGCTCGACCAGGGTGTAGGTGGGGCTCTTGATGGGGCCCTCGATACCGAGCGCGCGGGCGAGGCCGCGCACGAGAGTCGTCTTACCGGCGCCCAGCTGGCCGACGAGATGGATGTGGGCCGCGATGGGCGCGGCCGCGCCCGCCTGGGCGCGCAGTGCCACCGCGAGGCGCGCGCCGAGGTGTTCGGTGTCGGAGGGGCCATCCAGGAACATGGCTCACAGAGTGTTCACCAGGGTACGCAGCGGAACCATGAGATCCCCCGCGAGCATTCCGCGCTCGCCCTGGGCGGCGGCGCGATCGGCGGCGGCAGCGTGCAGGATGACGCCGGCCCGCGCGGCGAGGGCCGGCTCGAGTCCCTGGGCGCAGAGTCCCGCGATGATGCCGGTGAGCACGTCGCCCATGCCGCCGCTTCCCATGCCCGGGTTGCCGCCCGTGCAGACCCAGGGCGCTTCCGCGGAAGCGCACACGATGGTGCCCGCGCCCTTCAATACGGCGATCGCACCGTAGTCCTCGGCGATGCGCGCGGCCGCGGCGAAGCGATCGGCCTCGACGTCTCCTGACGCACACCCGAGCAGGCGCCCGGCCTCGCCGGGATGGGGCGTGAGAATGCGGGATCGTCCGTCGCCGGGTTTTCCCTGCTTCGAATCCGCGAGCAGGTTGAGGCCGTCGGCGTCGATGACCATGGGCACGTTCACGGACGCGAGGGCGGTATCCAGCATCGCCCTTCCCCACTTGTTCCTGCCGAGCCCCGGGCCGATGGCCACCACGCTCGCCCGCTCGATGAGCGGTGCGAGGCTCCCGGGGTCCTCGACGCCGTGGCACATGAGCTCCGGGCGCTGGCTTGCGATGATGGCGGCATGCTCGGCCCGGGTGGCGATGGTGGTAAGCCCCGCGCCGCTGCGCGCCGCGCCCTCGCCCGCCATGCGCGCGGCACCGGCGAATCCACTGTCGCCGCCGATAACGAGCACGTGTCCGAAGCTGCCCTTGTGATCGCTTCGCCGGCGCGTACCGAGGATGCCCGCGAGGGATGGAAGATCCGCCCGCCGCGCCGACGGCGTCAGCCGCTCATAGATAGCCGCGGGCACCCCGAGATCGTCGAACGCGATGCGCCCGCAATGATTCCGCGCCTCGCCCGTGAACATGCCCTGCTTGAGGCCGATGAAGCTCACGCTCACCGACGCTTCGACGCCGCGGCCGAGGGTCCGGCCGGTGTCGGCGTGCAGCCCGGACGGGATATCGATGGCGAGTACCGGCGCGGCGTGCCCGTTGAGATCATCGATGCAGGCGCCGGGCGCGCCTTCGACACTCCGATCCAGTCCGGTGCCGAAGAGCGCGTCGACGATCACCTCGGCGCCGTCCAGGATGTCCCTGGAGTAGGCGCGGGCTTCGAGGCCTGCATCGACCATGCGATCGTGCATGCCGAGCGCATCGCCCGCGAGGCGTGCCGCGTCCCCCACGAGCCCGACGCTGACCGTCAGGCCCGCGGCGGCGGCGTGACGGGCGACGACGAAGCCGTCGCCGCCGTTGTTGCCCGGGCCGCACACGACGGCGATGCGCCGGGCCTCGGGCCAGGTTCGCCGGAGCGCGTGGAAAGCCGCGATGCCCGCTCGCTCCATAAGCGTCGCGCCGGGGATCCCCTCGTCCTCGATGGCGATGCGATCGAGCTCGCGCACCTGCTCGGCACGGTAGAGCGCCGTCGGCAGTCTCGCGGTCGGGTCGGGAGCCACGGGACCAATCCCTCAGGCGGAGCCGATGAAGTTCGCGCGGTAGAACTTGAGCTCGTCTATGGATCCGCGGATGTCGTCGAGCGCGCGATGATTGCTGTTCTTGGTGAACGCCGCCGCGACCTCGGGCACCCAACGCCTGCAGAGCTCCTTCAGCGTGCTCACGTCCAGGTTGCGGTAGTGGAAGTAGGCCTCCAGCTCCGGCATCCAGCGATGCAGGAAACGCCGATCCTGGCAGATGCTGTTGCCGCACATGGGCGAGATGCCGAAGGGCACGTGCTTTTCCAGGAACTCGAGGGTCAGGCGCTGGACGTCCGCCTCGTCGTAGGTGCTCTGACGCACCCGGTCCACGAGGCCCGAGGACGTGTGGTGGGACGTATTCCACTCGTCCATGCCGGCGAGGATCTCGTCTTTCTGGTGCACCACGAGCTCGGGCCCCTCGGCGACGATCTGTAACGATCCGTTCGTCACGATGGTGGCGATCTCGATGATATAATCCCCGCCGGGATCGAGCCCGGTCATCTCCAGATCGATCCAGATTAAGTTGTCGGAGTCTTGCGCCATGGGAAAGGGTTCCGGTCTGCCTGCGGGAATTCTAGCAAACACGGAGTCGCTTCATTCGCGGGATAGAGTGTGAATACCTTCACCGTCATATTCCTCGCGGCCCTGGCCGCGGGCACGCTGCTCAGGTGGTGGCTAGCTGCCCGGCAGCTCAAGAGCGTCACCGGTCACCGGGATCGGGTGCCCGAGGATTTCAGCGAGTCCATCAGCCTCGAGACCCATCAGCACGCCGCCGACTACACGGCCGTCAGGACCCGCATGGGCATGCTGGAGGTGGGCATCTCGGCACTGCTGCTCCTGGTCTGGACCGTCGGCGGCGGCATCGATCTCCTGAACGGAGTGTGGACGGCGTTGGGCATCCCGCCGCTCCTCGCCGGCACCGGGTTGCTCTTGAGCGCGTTCCTCATCATGGGGCTGCTGGAGATGCCCTTCGATGCCTATCGCACCTTCGTCATCGAAGAGCGCTTCGGCTTCAACCGCACGTCGCCGCGGCTCTTCCTGACCGACGCACTCAAGCAGGCGGTGCTGCTGGTCCTCATCGGCGCGCCCATCGTGGCGCTCGTGCTGTGGCTCATGGCCCATGCGGGCGATCGCTGGTGGCTCTACGTGTGGTTCGTGTGGATGGCGTTCAGCCTCGCGTTGACCTGGGCGTACCCCGCCGTCATCGCGCCGCTCTTCAACAAGTTCGTGCCCCTCGACGACGACGCGTTGAAGGCGCGCATCGAGTCGTTGCTGGAACGCAACGGTTTCGCGAGCCAGGGGATCTTCGTCGTCGACGGCTCGAAGCGATCCGGTCACGGCAACGCGTACTTCACGGGACTCGGCAGCAACAAACGCATCGTCTTCTTCGACACGCTGCTCCGGCAACTCGATCCCGAAGAGATCGAGGCGGTGCTCGCCCACGAGGTCGGGCATTTCAAGCGCAAGCACATCGCCAAGCGCATCGGCCTCATGGCGATCGTGAGCCTCCTGGGGCTCATGCTGCTCGGCTGGCTCGTGAGCGCGCCCTGGTTCTACTCGGGACTCGGCGTCAGCGAGCCGTCCCTCGCCGTCGCGCTGCTCCTCTTCCTGCTCGTCCTGCCCACCTTCACGGTGTTCGTGCAGCCGTTGATGTCCTGGTTGTCTCGCCGCCACGAGTTCGAGGCCGACGAGTTCGCCGCCCGCCAGGCGGATGCGAGCAAGCTCGTGGAAGCGCTCGTCAAGCTCTACAAGGAGAACGCGAACACCCTGACGCCGGATCCGCTGTACTCGGCATTCCACGACTCACACCCGCCGGCGCCGGTGCGCATCGCACACCTGCGAAGCCAGCAGGCCATCGCGGGATAAGGAGAGAACATGAGTGAACTGACGGCGAAACGTTGCGTGCCCTGCGAGGGGGGTGTCGCGCCCATGGACGCGGGCGAGGCGCGCGCCTTACTCGGGAAGTTGAACGACTGGGAGCTGAACGATACGGGCAAGGAGATCGCGCGCACCTACAAGTTCAAGAATTACTACGAGACCATGGCGTTCGTGAACGCGCTCGCGTGGATCGCGCACCAGGAGGACCACCATCCGGATCTTCTGGTGGGATACAACCGCGTGCAGGTGCGTTTCAGCACGCACTCCATCGGCGGGTTGTCGGAGAACGACTTCATCTGCGCGGCGAAGATCGACGCGCTGCGGGAATAGTCCCGCTCACTCCATCGACTGGCGCTCGCCGATGGCGTGATCGAGGGTCGTGCTGTCGATGAACTCGAGCTCCCCGCCCATGGGCACGCCCTGGGCGATGCGGCTGACGCGGATGCCCTTCTCGTGCACGAGCTCGCTCAGGTAGTGCGCGGTGGCCTGGCCCTCGACGGTGGAGCCCGTCGCCAGGATGACCTCGGCGACATCCCCCTCCGCGAGGCGCTCCTCCAGTAGATTCACGCCGAGCTCCTCGGGGCCCACGCCGTCCAGCGGGGAGAGATGTCCGCCGAGCACGAAGAACTGGCCGCGATAGCCGGTGCCGTACTCGATGGCGGCCATGTCGGCCGGACTCTCCACCACGCAGAGCTGGGTGTTGTCGCGCTTGGGATTCTCGCAGACGGCGCAGACTTCCTTCTCGCTCAACGTGCGGCAGCGTTTGCAGTTGCCCACCCGGCTCATCGCCTCGGTCAGGGCGTGGGCGAGATGGTGACCGCCCTGCCGATCTCTCTGCAGCAGGAAGAAGGTCATGCGTTGAGCGGACTTGGGACCGACTCCGGGAAGACAGCGAAACGCGTTGACGAGTTGCTGGATGACGGAGTCTTTGCTCATAGACGGTGGCGCGACGTCAGAACGGCAGCTTCACGCCAGGCGGCAGGTTGAGGCCGGAAGTGAGCTTCGACATTCTTTCCTGGCTCTCGGTCTCGACGCGGTGCACGGCATCGTTGACCGCCGCCGCGATCAAGTCCTCCAGCATCTCCTTGTCTTCGCCGACCAGCGTGTCGTCGATCTGCACGCGGCGCACGTCGTGGCGTCCGGTCATGGTGACGCGCACCATGCCGCCGCCCGCCTCGCCGGTCACTTCCAGATTGGCGAGCTCGGCCTGAGCCTTCTGCATCTCAGCCTGCATCTGCTGCGCCTGTTTCATGAGGTTTCCGAGACCGCCCTTCATCACCTTCCTCCTGGAATACTGTTCGCGGTACGTGGCGGGTCAGTCGACCGGGCGCACGCGCTCCCCGTCGACGACCGCGCCGAAGGTGTCACATATTGCCTGCACACCGCTGTCGCTTTCTATAGCCTCCACGGCGGCCTGCTGGCGCAACTCGATCTCACGCTGCTTCGCCGCCGCCGGTGTCTCCCCATCCGGTGTCGCGATGTCGAAGTCCACGCGCACGGGGCGCCCGCAGTAACGTTCGAGCGCGTGCTCGAGCTTTTCTTTGACCTTGGGCACCCGCAGCTGCTCGTGCCCCGGATCGAGGCGCAGCTTGATCGCGTCGTCGCCGGACGCCACGACCTCGCAGTTGCAGGCGAGCTCGCGGGTGAGGCCGACGAGTCCCATGGCGTCGATGTCCGCCGCCCAGCGGTCGGCATGGATCGTACGCCCGCCGGCGGGAACGTCGGCGGGCGGCGCGGCTGCGCCCGGCGGCGCCGTCTCGGGCGGGCTCTCTTGAATCGGTGCCGGCGCCGAAGGGGCGGCCGGCGCCGCTCGCTTCGGAGCCGCCGCGCCGGGGGTGGCCGGAGCATCCGCCGTGGCCGAGCGTCTCGCGACGCCGCCGCCGGATGCGCCGGCAGCGCCCGCCGCGTCCGGGCGGAACGCGAGCATGCGCAGGAGCGCCATCTCGAAGCCGCTGCGGGGATCCGGCGCGAGAGAAAGATCCCGGCCGCTCATGATCCCCATCTGGTAGTAGAGCTGCACGTCCTCCGCGCCGAGCGTCTTGGCGAGCCTGTCCCGGGCCGCGGCGCTCTCCGCGTCGGCGGGAGCGTCTGCGTCGGCTGCGCCGGGAACCACCTGGGCGACGGCGATACGCTGCAGCTCGGAGACGAGCTCGGCAAGCGCCTCGCCATAGTCCGTCACCTCGCTGGCCATGGTCTCGATGGCGGCCATGAGGGCCTGGCCGTCGCCGTCGGCGAGCGCCTCCAGGAGTGCGTACACGTGCCTGCGATCGAGCGTTCCCAGCATGGCGCGCACGTCGGTATCGACGAGCTTGCCGCCGCCGTAGGAGACCGCCTGGTCCAGGAGGCTCAGCGCGTCGCGCATGCTGCCGTCGGCGGCCGCCGCGATGAGGCGCACCCCGGCGGCCTCCGCCTCCACACCCTCGTCGGCGAGGATGCTCTCGAGATATCCGGCGATCTCGTCCGCGGGCAGGCGCTTCAGGTTGAACTGCAGACACCGGGACAGCACCGTGACCGGCAGCTTCTGGGGATCGGTGGTCGCGAACAGGAACTTCACATGGGGCGGCGGCTCTTCCAGCGTCTTCAGAAGCGCGTTGAAGCTCTTCTCGGAGAACATGTGCACCTCGTCGATGAGATACACCTTGTAGCGGCCCCGCGCGGGCGCGAACTGCACGTTATCCATGAGCTCCCGGGTCTCCTCGACCTTGGAGCGCGACGCAGCGTCCACCTCGATGAGATCCATGTAACGGCCCTCATCGATCTCGGTACAGCTGCTGCACGTGCCGCATGGCGAGGACGAGACGCCCTGCTCGCAGTTCAGGCACTTGGCGAGGATGCGCGCGATGGTCGTCTTGCCGACGCCGCGGGTGCCGGCGAACAGGAACGCATGATGCAGGCGATCGGCGTCCAACGCGTTGGTGAGCGCGCGCACCACATGGGCCTGACCCACGATCTCCTTGAAATTGCGCGGACGCCACTTACGCGCGAGAACCTGATAGCTCATCGAAAACCTATCGCCTGTCTATGGCCAACTCCACCACAGCGCCCGATTATACGTGCGGATTTCGAGGGGGTCAGATCCACTTGAAACCGGGTCCCTGTAGGAGCGAGCTTGCTCGCGAACAGGCCCTGTTCGCGAGCAAGCTCGCTCCTACAGGGACCCGCTTTTTTCCGCATTTCGCTCCAGGGCAGCGGCTTCTTCTTCGGTGTCGATGTCGAGGGCCAGGGAGAGGCCTTCGAGGAGGGGCATGACGACGCGGCGCTCCGGGTAGCGGGCGCGGTGGCGGGCGGTGATGAAGATGGTGCGGATGGCGGCCTCCAGGTGGGGGCGGGTGATGGTGCCGGCCTTGAGGGCCCGGGTCGCGGGCAGGCCCGAGTGCAGCACCGACCAGGTGAGATTCGGCAGCCGCAGCCCGAGAACGTGCAGCAGATCCTGGTAGAGCAGCTCGAGGACGATGCTCGGCAGCATGATCCGGCGCCGGTAGCCGACGGAGCGGTTGCGGGTGCCGTAGATCAGTTCCAGGACGCGGAAGATGAAGCTCAGGCGAAAGGCCGCCGCGTCGATGACGGCCAGATGGCAGGGCAGCACATCGACCGGTGCGGCACCCGCCTCCGGCGCCACCTGATAGGTCGGCTTGTAGGCGGAGAGACCCATCTCCGCGGGATCTTTCGGCGCGCGGATCATCGGCAGGAAGCCATCGCAGGGCGCCGCGGCCTCGTAGAGGGCCATCGCCCGCTGGACGGTCTCCACCTCCGGCAGGATGTCGCAGGTCGTGAAGGCCACGGGCACCCCACCGTGGGCCCGACCGACCCCTTCGATGCCAGCGCGGATGGTCTCGCCGATGGAGCCGGTGACGTCGATGACGGTGGCCCCATCCGCGAGGCCGGCGTAGACGGACTGCGGCCCGGCGATATAGATGGAGCCGAAGCAATCGCTCGCCCGGAGCCTCTCCACCACGTGCTCGATGAGTGCGCTCCCGCCGAAGCGCACCGCCGCGCCCTTGTAACCCAGGAGCGGGTGCTTGTCCTCGGCACCCTCGGGCATGGCGGAAGCGACCGCGTCGCGGCCGCCGAGGATGACGATGGGTGTTCTCTCGGGCACCGCCGTCACGCCCCGCCCTCTTCCAGGTGATCGAGTGGCAGGGCCGTCTTGTACTTGACCTGCTTCAACGCGAAGCTCGACTTGATGCTCGCGATACCCTCGATGCGCGTGAGGTGGTCGAGGAGGAAGGCCTGATAGGCGGCGATGTCCGGCACCACCACCCGCAGCAGGTAGTCGGACTCGCCGGTCATCAGGTAGCACTCCATCACTTCCGGGCGTGCGACGATGGCCTTCTCGAAGTGCTCGAGGCGCCGCTCCACCTGCTCGTCCAGGGTCACGTGCACCCACACGTTCACCGGCAGGCCGATGGCCTCCGGCGTCACCAGTGTCACGTAGCGGCGGATGACGCCGCGCTCCTCCAGCGCCCGGACCCGCCGCCAGCAGGGCGAGGGCGAGAGGCCGATGTGCTCGGCGAGATCGGCGTTGGAGATGCGGGCGTCCTCCTGGATGAGTTCCAGGATGCGCCTGTCCAGGCGATCGGCCGTATTCTCGGGCATGCCCTACCTCCTGAAGCACCAATGCGGGATGATTATTGCAAGAATACCCTGTAAAGAGGGACAATTAGAAGCATATTCCCCTGCCTCAAGGCTAGAATCTTCCAAACTCCCCCGGCGGTCCCGGATACCCATGTCCACAGCCTTGAGCGACGCCAGCATCCGCAACCGCGTTGCCCAAGTCGATCGCGAGGTCGATCGCGAGGTCGATCGCCACGCCATCCTCCGCGAACTGGAGCGCAAGGTCCTGTGGCTCGCCAGCTGGACCATCCACAACGCGAATCACCTGCGCCCCCGGGCCGACGGGCTCAAGGTGGGCGGCCACCAGGCCTCCTGCGCCTCCCTCGCGACGCTGATGACGGCGCTCTACTTCGACGTGCTGCGGCCCGAGGACCGGGTCGCCGTGAAGCCCCACGCGAGCCCCATCTTCCACGCCATCCAGTATCTGCTCGGCCACCAGAGCCGGGAGAACCTCGAGGCCTTCCGCGCCATGGGCGGCGCGCAGTCCTATCCGAGCCGGACCAAGGACGACGACGACGTGGACTTCTCCACGGGCTCCGTCGGCCTCGGGGTCGCCATGACCAGCTTCGCGAGCCTGGTTCAGGATTACGTCCAGGCCCGGGACTGGCACGACGGCGACGCGGGCCGGGGCCGCATGGTGGCGCTCGTCGGCGACGCCGAGCTCGACGAGGGCAACGTCTTCGAGGCGCTGCTGGAGGGCTGGAAGCACGACGTGCACAACCTGTGGTGGGTCGTCGACTACAACCGCCAGAGCCTCGACGCGGTGGTGAGCGACCGCCTCTTCGGACGCTTCGATCAGCTCTTCACCAACATGG
>CBDTYP010000097.1:0-10279 GCA_965364645.1 uncultured Gammaproteobacteria bacterium
TGCATGGTGAGCAGGTGGGCGTGCAGGATCAGCAGATCCACGCTCTGCGCCATGTGCAACTCCCGGGTGAAGTGGAACAGGGAGCATGCCCGAGGGCCCGGGGACGCGCAATGATCCGGGCTATTGTGACCCGCACCGTGCTCGGCTACATTCCGCCGGACACGGGTCCATCGCCAACTTTCGAGACAGGGGGAGTCATGACGGCAGTGGTTCAGGAAGGCCGCGTCGAGGCACGGCAGCACGGCGCGATGGAGTACTCCCGGGCGCCGACGGATCTCGACGCCGTGCGCATGTACCGCCTGGGACGGGTGCGCGAGGCGCTCAAGGAGCGCGACTACGCCGCCATCATCCTCTACGACCAGCTGAATACCCGTTATGCCACCGACGCGACGGACATGCAGCTCTGGTGCTCCCACAACGAGAACCGTTTCGTGTTCGTGCCGGCGGAAGGCCCGGTCATCGTGTTCGAGTACGGCGGCTTCGAGCATCTCTCCGAGGATCTCCCCGGCGTCGACGAGGTGCGCCAGGTCACGACCTGGTATTACTTCGGCGCGGGCCCGCGCATCGAGGAGAAGGTCACGAAGTGGGGCGCGGAGATGGCGGATCTCGTCACCCAGTACGGCGGCGGCAACAAGCGGATCGCCATCGATCGCTGCGGACCGATGGGGGTGCTGGAGCTCACCAGGCGGGGATTCAGCATCCACGACGGCTTCGAGCTGATGGAGAACGCGCGGGAGATCAAATCCGCGGGCGAGATCCTGCTCATGCGCCATGCCATCGACGTCTGTGAGCAGGGCATGGAGGCCATGCGCCAGGCGCTGCGACCCGGCATCACGGAGAACGCGCTCTGGGCGAAGCTGCACGAGAGGAATATCGCGCTCGGCGGCGAGTGGATCGAGACGCGCCTGCTGTCGTCGGGCGAACGCACCAATCCCTGGTTCCGCGAGTCGAGCATGCGGGTGATCGAGAAGGGCGACATGGTCAGCGTCGATACGGATCTCGTCGGTCCTTATGGCTACTGCTGCGACATGTCCCGCTCCTGGGTATGCGACGACGGCAAGGCGAGCGACGAGCAGCGCCGCCTCTATGCCGCGGCGGTCGCGGAGATCGAGCACAACACGGCGCTGCTGAAGCCCGGGATGACCTACCGGGAGGTGGCGGAGAAGGCGTGGAAGATCCCGGACGAGTTCTGGGAGAACCGCTACAGCTCCATCATCCACGGTGTCGGGTTGTGCGACGAGTATCCTGCAATCAAGCATGCGCGGGACTTCGATGCCAAGGGTTACGACGGCGTTCTGTACCCCGGCATGACGCTCTGCGTCGAATCCTACATCGGGACGTCGGGTGGTCACGAAGGCGTCAAGCTCGAGGAGCAGGTGCTCATCACCGAGGACGGTCACGAGAAGCTGACCCGCTATCCGCTGCAGCTCGAGCTCCTTTGACCGATCGGAAGATCCATCTTCACGTCGAGAACTCCGCCGACGTGAACGAAGTCTTCGACATCTCGCCGGAGCGCGTGAACGACGCGCTGGCGAGGCATAGGGGCGTCGCCGATCGGGTGCGCGTCAGCATCGGCTACGGACGCGACATCCTCGATCGCGAGCTCGAGACTGCGGACGCGATTTTCTGCTGGGATTTCGACCGCCGGGATCTTCGCCGTCGCGCGCCCAACTTGCGCTGGGTGCACGCCCACGGCGCCGGCGTCGGTCACATGATGCCCATGGACTGGCTGCCCCGCGGCGCGGTGCTCACCAACAGCCGCGGCGTGCACGGGCAGCGGGCGACGGAGTACGCTTTCATGGCGATCCTCATGCTGAACAACCGCATCCCCGAGATGATCGCGAACCAGCGCGACGCGCGCTGGCAGGAAGTGTTCAATACCGGCGTCGAGGGCAAGACGCTGTTGATCATCGGCGTCGGTCACATCGGCATGGGCGTCGCGGCGTGGGCGAAGCATGCCGGCATGCGGGTTGTCGGCATCCGTCGCACGGGCAAGCCGCGGCGCAACGTCGACGAGATGCACAAGCCGGAGGACCTGCGCGCGCTCCTGCCGGACGCGGACTTCGTCCTCATGTCCGCGCCTCACACCGACGCGAGCCATCACATGATCGCCGCGGAGGAACTGGCGATTATGAAGCCCGGCGCGGGACTCGTTAACTACAGCCGGGCGAACCTCATCGACTACGATGCGCTGCGGACGTCGCTCGAGGAAGGGAGACTGAGCGCGGTGCTCGACGTGTTCGATCCGGAACCGCTGCCGGCATCATCGCCTCTGTGGCGCACGCCGAATCTCATCATCACGCCCCACTGCTCGTCGGACGACCGCGACGAGTACACGCCGCGCACCCTGGATCTGGTGTTCCGCAACATGGAGCGATTCATCGAGGGCCGGCCGCTCGTGAATCGGGTCAGCCCGAAGCACCAGTACTAGTCCGCCGCCAGCGGCGGCTCTGCCCTGTCCGCCGATGCCGCCAACGTCGCGATCGCCGCGCTCACGCCGCCCTTGCCGTGGGGGATGCCGCACATCTCCAATCCCAGCTCCACGCTGCCGAGCGCGCCGAGGATGATGTGCTCGTTGATGTCTCCCATGTGCCCGATGCGGAATGCCTTGCCGGAGAGCCGGCCGAGCCCTCCGCCTAGCGACGTGTTCAGGTGCTTCTCGCAATAATCACGGACCTTCGGCGCGCCGTAACGTTCGTCCACGCGGATGGCCGATACCGAGTTCGACTGCTCCCGCGGCACCAGCGCGTTCAGCTCCATCGCGCCGGCCTCGGCCCACACGTTGATGCCGGCGCGCACGGCGTCGGCGAGGCGCTGGTGGCGGCGGAAGATGTTCTCGAGCCCTTCTTCCTGGATCATGTCGAGTGCTTCGCGGAGCGCGAACAGGAGATGCTCGGGCGCCGTGCCGCAGAACCACATATAGGCTTCCGGGTCGAGGCGACGCCGCCAGTCCCAATAGTGGCGGGGCAGGGTGGCCTTGTCCGAGTGCTCGAGCGCCCTCTGGCTCGCTGCCACGAAGGCGAGGCCCGGCGGCGACATCAGCGCCTTCTGGGACGCACCCACCGCCACGTCGATGTTCCACTCGTCCATGCGCAGATCCGTCGCCGCGAGAGACGCTACCGCGTCCACCATGAAGAGCGCCGGATGCCCGGTACTCTGGATGGCCTCGCCGACCGCGGCCACGTCGCTGGTGATGCCGGAGGCGGTGTCCGTCTGCACCATCAGGATGGCCTTGAAGTCGTGGTTCTTGTCCGCCCGCAGCCGATCCTCGACCGCCTGGGGGTCGATGCCGTGTCGCCAGTCACCGGGGATGAACTCCGGCACGAGACCGAGGGATTGGCCCATGCCGGCCCATGCTTCGCCGAATACGCCGGTCTCGAACACGAGGACGCGATCCCCCGGCGAGAGGCTGTTGCTGAGCGCGGATTCCCAGGCGCCGTGGCCGTTGGCCGCGTAGATGAAGGTCTCGCCTTCGGTGATGCGGAAGACGGGTTTGAGATCGTCGAGGCAGGACCGGGCGAGACCGACGAGCTCGTCGGAGTGCAGCTCGATGGCCGCTCGCTGCATGGCCCGCAGCACGCGCTCGGGTATGTTGGTGGGGCCCGGCGACAACAGCATGTTGCGCCCGCGTCTGATACTCATGGTTGGGGTCGTTCCTCGAATCGCTTCGTGAAGTAGCTGTATAGCGCAGTATACAATTCCGCGCATGGATACGAATCAAACCTGCGGGCGCGCCGTCATCTCCCTGCTGGAGGCCTACGGCGTGGACACCGTGTTCGGGATGCCCGGGGTGCACACCCTGGAGCTCTACAAGGGGCTCGCGGCGAGCAGGATACGCCATGTTCTCGTGCGCCACGAGCAGGGCGCCGGCTTCATGGCCGACGGCTACGCGCGGGCCTCGGGGCGACCGGGGGTGTGTGTCCTCATCACGGGCCCGGGGGTCACCAATGCCGCCACCGCCATCGGCGAGGCCTATTCCGACTCCGTCCCCATGCTGGTGCTCTCCAGCGTGAATGGGACCGCCGATCTCGGCATGGGGCGCGGGCGCCTGCACGAGATCACGTCCCAGGAGGCGGCGACCGCGCCCCTGACCGCCTTCAGCGCCACGGCGCTCGCGGCCTCCGAGGTGCCGGGCCTGGTAGCCCGGGCCTTCACCGTCTTCTCGAGCGCGCGGCCCCGTCCGGTGCACATCTCACTGCCCCTGGACGTGCTGGTGGAGCCCGCGGACTTCGCCGTCGCGGCGCGCACACCGCCTCCGCCGCCCACGCCGCCGGCCGCGGCCGTGGAGGAGGCCGCCGGCCTGCTGGGAGCGGCGAAGCGCCCGGTCGTCATCGCCGGCGGCGGCTGCGTCGCCTGTCCCGGTCCACTGGATCGCTTCGCCCGGGCTCTCGGGGCGCCGGTCGTCCTCACCAACGCCTCGAAAGGGGTCCTGGCGGAAACCCACCCGCTGTGCCTCGGCGCGACGCTCTCCCTCGCGCCCGTGCAGGAGCTGGTGGCCTCGGCGGACGCGGTGGTGGCGGTCGGCACGGAGCTCTCGGAGACCGACTCCTGGGTCGAGCGCCTGGCCATGTCCGGCGATCTCATTCGCATCGACATCGATGCCGAATCGATGCAGCGGGACTATCCGGCCCGGGTCGCGCTGATCGGCGACGCGGGCGATGCACTCACGGCCCTGGAGGCCGTGCTCGCGAGCGCCGCGGACGGGGCCCCGGCCGAAGGGCGCCCCGCCGCGCTGGAGCGCGTGCGCAAGCGATGCGCCGACGCCATGTCGCCGCTGTCGCGGACTCACATGCGTATCCTCGATCGACTGCGGGGCGCGTTGCCCGAGGATGCCATCGTCGTCACGGACATGACCCAGATCGCCTATACCGGAAACACGCACTATCCGAGCGAGATCCCGCGTACCTGGTTTCATCCGAATGGCTACGGCACCCTCGGCTACGGACTACCGGCGGCCATCGGGGCCCGCCTGGGCGCGCCGGATCGCGCCGTCGTGGCGCTGGTGGGTGACGGCGGCCTGCTGTTCACCATCCAGGAGCTCGCCACCGCCGCGGAGCTCGGCCTGCCTCTCGTGGTGGTGCTGTGGAACAACGACGGCCTCGGCCAGATCCGGGACGACATGATCGCGAAGGGCATCCCCGAGATCGGCGTGAACCCTCGCAACCCCGACTACCAGCTCCTGGCCCGGGCCTTCGGCTGCCACGCCGTCCGCCCCGACAGCCTCGACGCCTTCGCCGAAGCCGTCACGGCGGCCCTCTCCGCCCACGTCCCGACCCTGATAGAGGTCCGCCAGGACGCCGCCTACCTCTGAGGGATCAATTCCTTCAACGCCGCGGCGGATTGGAAGTGATGGGCCTGCAGTCCCGCCTCCCTGGCGCCGGCGACATAGGACGCGTTGTCGTCGATGAACAGGGTCGTCGCCGGATCCACGCCCAGGTGCTCCACCAGTCGCCGGAAGACCAGGGGGTCGGGCTTACAGGCGGCGAACTCGCAGGAGAAGTGGGCGTGCTCGCCGAAGATCTCCGCGGCCTCGGGGAAGACGCGATCGAAGGACTCCTTCAACAGGGGGCCGTTGTTGGTCAGGAGTGACAGCGTCACCTCGCCCTTCAGTCCGCGGGCCAGATCCAACATTTCCCTGTCGGGCTCGATCGAGACCGCCCGCGCGTCCAGCCACTCGTCCTTCGTGAGCGGTGCGCCGATGCGTTCGCAGAAGAGTCGGAGGTACTCGTCGGCGCTGTAGCGCCCGGCATCACCTTCCTCGTCGAATCCCTGCTTCCAGATGACATCGTTGATGACATCCGGGGCGACCCCGGTAAGCTCCGACAGGCGCGCGAGCCGCCGGTCGAAGTGGTACCGGCAGAGAACGCCGTCCATGTCGAAGATCACCGCCGTCAGCTTCCCAGTCATGGTTTCGTCACCGTTGCGTCGATGCGTATATTATCGCCGGGTTTGGGCCGGGTTTGGGCCGGGTTTGGGCCGATGGGCCCACGGGATACGAATGGCCACCCTGGACTACGTCGACAGCTACTACCGCGACACGGTGTCGCCGGGGGATCCGCGGCCCGCTCTGGAAGGCGACATCTCCACCGAGGTGTGCGTCGTGGGCGGCGGTCTCGCGGGGCTCGCGACGGCGCTCGGGCTTCGCGAGCGCGGCGTCGATGTCGTCCTCCTCGAGTCCCGGCGGGTCGGCTGGGGCGCATCGGGACGCAACGGCGGTTTCGTTGGCAGCGGCTACTCATTGCCTGCGGAGCGGCTCATCGACAGGGTCGGGCTCCCCCGGGCCCGGGAGATCTTCAAGCTGAGCCAGGACGCCGTCATCCTCATTCGCGATCGCATCGAGCGCTATCGGATGGATTGCGGCCCCATCGTCGACGGCGCCCTCAACGTTTCCTGGTTCAACGATCGCGACGGCGTGCTGCGCACCCGGGATTTTCTCGCCGAGAATTTCGATGAGCAGCGCGAATTCTGGCCTCGCGAGCGGGTACGCGAGAACCTGAGGAGCAATCGCTACTACGATGCGCTCTTCAGCGATCGGAAGTTTCAGTTCCACCCCCTGAACTACAGCCGCGCGATGGCCGCCGCCGCCGAGTCCCGGGGCGCCATCGTACACGAAGGGTCTCCGGTGACCGGGCTCGACGGGTCCGGGGCGGAGAAGACCGTGCACACGGCGGGCGGACGAGTCCGCGCGAACCAGGTCGTCATGGCTTGCGGCGGTTACATGGACGGATTTCACCGTCGCTTGTCCGCCGCCGTCGTTCCCGTGGCGACCTACGTCATCGCCACCGAGCCCCTTGGCGGAGAGCGTCTCGGGAGTGCCATCAACGTGCCCTACGCGATCTCCGACAACCGCTTCTCCAGCGACTATTATCGCGCGCTGGCCGACACGCGCATTCTCTGGGGCGGGCGCATCAGCGCGCGGCGCAGCGAGCCCGCGCGTCTGGCGGTATTCATGTTGGCGGATCTCCTCAAGGTGTATCCTCAGCTCGATGGCGTGAAGGTCGAGTCGGCGTGGTACGGATTGATGAGCTACGCCGTGCACAAGATGCCGCAGATCGGCCAGCTCTCGCCGGGACTGTGGTACGCCATGGGCTTCGGCGGCAGCGGCATGGGTACGACGACCGTCGCCGGCGAGCTGGTCTCGTCGGCCATCGCCGACGAAGACGATCGTTATCGTCTCTTCGAACCCTTCGGGTTGACCCCGACGGGCGGACCCATCGGGGTGGCCGCGGCACAGCTGACCTACTGGACCTATCAGCTGCAGGACGCCATCCGCGAACGCGCGGTCAGGGGCCGTCGGCCGTCGTGACCAGGCCATCGTGACCAAGCTGTCGTGATTGGGCTGTCGTGATTGGGTCGCTGCCATGATCGCGCCCCACAGTCGCGCCTGGCGCGTGCGCAACTTGATCGCCGTCAGCGCCGTGCTCGGCGTCGCCGCGCTGGTCCATGGCTTCAGCTTGCCGCTGCTCTCCCTCGTACTGGAGAGGCAGGGGGTCGGCACCACAATGATCGGACTCAGCACCGCGGTCCAGTACCTCGCGGTGCTGGCGGCGGCGCCCTTCGTGCCGCGCTTGCTCGCGCGTCAGGGTCCGGTTCCGATGATGCTGTGGTCGATCCTCGCAACGGTGCTGCTGCTGGTCGCGCTTCCGGCGTTCCCCGACGTCTACGTATGGTTCGTCCTGCGCTTCCTCCTGGGGCTGGCGGAGAGCTTCATGTGGATCGCCGGCGAGGCGTGGCTGAACCACGTCGCCGAGGACGAGCGCCGGGGCCGCACCGTCGCGCTCTACGGCATGGCGGCCGGCGGCGGCTTCGCCCTCGGGCCGCTGCTGCTCGCGGCGGTGGGCAGCGAGGGCTGGCTACCTTTCGTGGTGTGCGCTGGAGTCACGCTCTGCGCTATCGCGCCATTAATCCTGGTGCGCGGCAACGCGCCGAAGCTCGAGGGCGTGCCGTCGTCGAAAGCCGGGCGCTACCTGCTGCTTGCACCCGTGGCCATGTTCGCATACGCAGTGTTCGCCGCCACCGACGCCATCATCATGAGCTTCTTCCCGATCTACGGCGTTGGCGTGGGACTCACGGAGACGACGGCTATTGGCCTCATAAGTGTCTTCGCCATAGGAACCATCGCGTTCCAGCTGCCAGTCGGGTGGCTCATGGACCACATGAATGCCATGAGTCTGATCCTCGTCGCCATCATCGTGATGCTGTGCGCGTCGATCGCCTTACCGTGGATCGTTCCCCACGCAGGATGGAACGCGCTGTTCATGTTCGTCTTCGGCGGCACCTTCGCCGGGCTCTACATCATTCCCTTGACCCTGCTCGGCCGCCGCTTCAAGGACGCGGATCTGAGCGCCGCGGCAAGCGTGTTCTCGGTGATGTTCTGCTTCGGCGCGTTGTCGGGACCGCCGCTGAGCGGCGTCGGCATGGCCTATCTCGGAAACGATGGAATGCGGTGGGCGCTGGTGTTCTTCTACGCCGCGGCGCTGCCGCTGCCGATCATCGGGCTCCTGCGCCGGTGGCAGGCCTGACGGAGGCTAGTCAGTTGCTTCCGCATGCATCGGAAGCCACACTCGAAACGTCGTGCCGACGCCGGGCTCACTGCTGACGGTGATGTCGCCGCCCATCAGGCGGCAGTACTCGCGGCTGATGGTCAGCCCGAGCCCGGTGCCGCCGTACTTGACGGCCGTGGTCGTCGCCGCCTGGCTGAATGGCTGGAAGACGATATCCAGCTGCTCTTGGGTCATGCCGATACCCGTGTCGCTGACGCTGATGGACAGCCCCGGTGAACCCTCCCTCGGCGCGAACTCCAGCACCAGCCCGATGGTCCCATCCTCGGTGAACTTGCAGGCGTTGCTGACGAGATTCAGCATCACCTGACGCAGGCGGGTGGGATCCGCGTGCATCACGCCGACGTCGTCGGCGAGAGCCACCGAAAGGCGATTGTTCTTGACCTTCGCGAGCGCCTCGGCCGTCGTGATCACCTCGTCGACCACGTCGGAAACCTCGAAGTCCCGAAGGTTCAATTCCATCCGTCCGGCCTCGACCTTGGAGAGATCGAGCACCTCGTTGATCAGCTCGAGCAGATGGCGCCCCGCGCGCTTGACGCGCATGAGCGGCTCGACGCCATCATCACGACCCTCGTCCTCCGCCTCCTCGACCATCATCTCGGTGATGCCGATGATAGCGTTGAGCGGCGTGCGCAGCTCGTGGCTCATGCTCGCGAGGAAGTCCGACTTCGCCTCGTTGGCATTGCGCGCCATCTCCCGCGCCTCCTGCAGGGCCTCCTCCCGGTGCTTGAGCTCCGTGATGTCGGTGTAGATGGCCACCGTATCTCCGTGATTGGTCCTGCGTTCGGTGCACTGCAGCCACATGCTCTCGCGCGCGATCTGAAACTCCCGCGGGCCGGTCGGATTGCGGTGTTGCGCGATGCGGTGGGTCAGCCACTGCTCCTCGTGCATCTTCTTCGGTAGATCCTGGTAGAGACCGCGGCGATAGGGTTCTCGCATGAACTCCTCGAAGTCGATGCCCTTGACGAGGATATCCGACACGTCCGCGCCGACGGACGCGGTCAGGAACTCGGCGTACTTCGAGTTGAAGAGATAGAGACGATCGTCCGCGTCCCACATGAGGAAGCCCGCGTCCAGCGTCTCGATCGCATCCACGACCCGGACGCGCAGCGCTTCAAGCTCGGCCGCGATCTCCTTCTCCTCGGTGATGTCACCGATGGATCCGGCCATTCGATAGGCGCGCCCGGTGTGGTCACGGGAGGCGAGTCCATGCTGGCGAGCCCAACGCCACTTTCCATCCCCGCCGTGGAAACGGAAATCGCATTCGAGCCGTTCGGTCTTACCAGATAGATGGTCGCGGATCGCGGAATCGTAGTCTTCCACGTCGTCGGGATGAACGCGGCCTCGCCAATCGGACGCGGTCCGCAACTCGTCGAATGATTGTCCCAGCACCCGGTACAGTCTGGGGGAGAAGTAGACTTCGTTGCTGCCGAGATCCCAGTCGTAGATGGCTTCGTTCACCGCCCGCATCGCTAGGGAGTGGCGTTCCTCGCTTGTTTTCAACGACGCTTCCATGCGTTTCTGAGGGGTGATGTCCGTGGCGATGATCACGAAACCGCCATCCGGGGTCGGGGCGTAATTGAATTGCAGCGTGCGCCCGTCGGCCAGGTCGCGCTCCCAGCCTGTGGGCTCACCTCTCCGATAGATCTCGAATGCCTCGTCAATGGTCGCCTGCGGGTCAACCTCGCCGAAGTCGCCGCGCTCCTCCTGGAACCTCG
>CBDTYP010000098.1:0-10203 GCA_965364645.1 uncultured Gammaproteobacteria bacterium
CGCGCAGCCGCTGGGTTGGTTCAAGGAGCAGATCAAAGACAGCTCCCAGATGAACGGCCTGAAGTATCGGACCGTCGGTCTGGCGGCGGACGTCCTGCTGGAAATGGGCATGTCCGTCGTGCAGCTGCCAGGCGGAGAAATTCAGCCCGCCATGAAGTCCGGTCTCATCGATGCGGCCGAGTTCAACAACCCGACCTCCGACCGTGACTTCGGTATGCAGGACGTCTCGAAGCATTATCATCTCGCGAGCTTCCACCAGTCCCAGGAGTTCTTCGAGGTCACCTTCAACAAGAAGAAGTACGAGGCCCTTCCGGCCGAGTTGCAGGCTGTTCTGAAGCATGCATCCGAGGCCGAGAACTCCAACTTCTACTGGCACAACACCAAGCGCTACTCGGAGGATCTCGTCAAGCTCCGGGACCAGGGCGTCAACGTCTACCGTACGCCTGATTCGGTCATGAAGGACCAGCTTGCCGCATGGGATGTGGTCCTGAAGAGACTGTCCGCTGAAGATCCTTTCTTCGCCAAGGTGGTCAAGTCGCAGAAGGCGTACGCGAAAGAGGTCATGAACTACTTGAACCTCAACCAGCCTGACTACAAGCTCGCCTACAAGCACTACTTCGGATAACAGAAGCGAGCGTTCTGAAGGAATCGAACGGGGGTCAATTATGACCCCCGTTTGACTTGGCCGGACGATTTGGAGCATCTCTTGATCCGGATTATCTACGCGATCGAAAGCCTCAGCATCTGGGTCGGGCGGGCTTTCGGTTGGTGCATCCTCATCCTGACCTTCTCCGTCTCTTACGAAGTCTTCGTGCGCTACGTGCTGAACGCACCCACGGTCTGGGCATTCGACATGATGGTCCAGATGTACGGAGCGTTGTTCCTGATGGCCGGCCCCTACGCGCTGGCCCAGGACACCCATGTGCGTGGCGATGTGCTCTACCGGCTGCTGCCGGTGAGGTGGCAGGCACGGATCGATTTCACCCTCTACCTCCTGTTTCTTTTTCCGGGAATGCTCGCGTTGTTCTGGTTCGGCTGGGAGATCGCCGCGGACTCGTGGCGATACAAGGAAGTGAGCTGGAACAGTCCGGCGCGCATCCAGATCTATTTTTTCAAGACGCTCATCCCGGTGGCCGGGATACTCATGCTCCTGCAGGGATTCGCCGAGCTGCTGCGTTGCTGGAAGGCCATGAAGGAAGGCGTGTGGCTCGAGCGTACCGACGATATCCACGAAACCGAGGAAGAGCTGATCTCGCAGGAGTATCTCGACGAGGTCGAGGCAGTATTTGAATCTACGCCGCACGATACCGGGGACAAGCAATGACGAATCCCCAGGTCGCGATCTTCATGCTGTCGTTGTTCATCGTGCTGGTGTTGTTCGGGTTTCCGATCGCGCTGACGCTGTTGGCCATGGGCGTCGGCTTCGGCTACTACGCCTACTATCAGGCCGGCTCCATCGAGACCATCGCGGATGCGATGAACAATCAGGTGTTCTACCTGTTGAACCAAACCGCCTATTCGGTGATGGAGAACGACACCCTTGTGGCGATCCCGCTATTCCTGTTCATGGGGTACGTGGTGGAGCGCGCAGACATCGTCACGCGTCTGTTCTTCTCGCTGCAGCTGGCCGCCAGGAATCTACCCGGCTCGATGGCGGTCGCCGCGCTCATCACCTGCGCGGTCTTCTCCACCGCCTCGGGAATCGTCGGGGCCGTGGTCACCCTGATGGGATTGCTGGCATTTCCCGCCATGGCGGCGGCCGATTACGACAAGCGCTTCGCTTCCGGAGTCATCTGCGCCGGCGGCACCCTGGGGATTCTCATCCCGCCGTCGATCATGTTGATCGTGTACGCGGCTATCGCCGAGCTATCGCCGTTGCGACTGTACGCGGCGGCCATGTTCCCCGGGCTGTTGCTGGCGGGGTTCTACATCCTTTACGTGTTGGTCCGGGCAGGACTGAATCCGTCCATCGCACCGACGCCGAAGATGGAGCATGCGCCACCGCGCCGGGAGATTTATCTCAGCCTGCTGAAGTCCTTCGTTCCACTGACCATTCTGATCGCACTGGTTCTGGGTTCGATACTCGGCGGCCTCGCCACCCCGGCCGAGGCGGCCGCCATGGGGGCGCTGGGCGGCCTGGTTCTTGCACTCGCCTATCGTTCCTTGACCTGGCGTAAGGTGAAGGAGTCGGTATACCTGACCGCGAAGACCACGGCGATGGTTTGCTGGATGTTCGTCGGCTCGTGGATATTCGCGGCAGTGTTCTCCTACCTGGGCGGCCACGACGTCATCGAGCACTGGGTCGTCTCGATGAATCTGGAGACCTGGCAGTTCCTGATCATGGTGCAGCTGATCATATTCGTGCTCGGCTGGCCCCTGGAATGGTCGGAGATTTTGATCATCTTCGTGCCGATTTTCCTGCCGATGCTGGCGATCTTCGACGTCAATCCCTACTTCTTCGCCATGCTGGTCGCATTGAATCTGCAGACCTCCTTCCTCACCCCGCCGATGGCCATGTCGGCTTACTACCTCAAGGGCGTGCTCGGGGCTCAGATAGAGCTCATGCAGATATTCAGAGGCATCATGCCCTATCTCGCCATCGTCATCTTTACCATGGTGTTGATGTATCAGTTCCCGGGGATCGCTTTGTGGCTGCCCGATTATCTGTTCGGCGAGTACGTGCCGTAGGCCCGCAGCAGGAAACAGTAGGACGATGAACGCTTTATGGGAGCTCAATGCCATCGAAGCCGCGCACCGGATACGCGCCGGCAGCTTGACGTCCCGAGAGCTGGTTTCCGCCTGCGTCGCACGAATCGAGGAGAGCGACGCGAGCCTGCGCGCCTGGCGTTACTTCGACGGGGAGAGGGCGCTCGCGGACGCGGATGCGCGCGATGAGCTGCGTCGCCACGGGGGCACCCTGGGCCCGCTCCACGGAATTCCCATTGGCCTCAAGGACATCTTCGACACGGACAACATGCCGACCGAGTACGGCAGTCCCATACATGCGGGCAGGTTGCCCCGGGAGAATGCAGCCGTCGTCGACAAGCTGCTGGAAGCGGGTGCGGTGATCATGGGGAAGACGGCGAGCACCGAGTTCG
This sequence comes from uncultured Gammaproteobacteria bacterium, assembly GCA_965364645.1. Lineage (GTDB taxonomy): Bacteria > Pseudomonadota > Gammaproteobacteria > HK1 > HK1 > JAABYT01. Next base: position 3,099 of record CBDTYP010000098.1, read on the forward strand.
CCTATCTGCATCCGACCGACACGGTCAACCCGCACAATCCCGCGCATTCACCCGGCGGTTCGTCGAGCGGTTCCGCCGCCGCTGTCGCGGCGGGCCAGGTGCCGCTGGCGATCGGCAGTCAGACCAACGGGTCGACCATCCGTCCGGCGGCGTTCTGCGGTCTGTTCGGCTTCAAGCCGACACGGGGGATGATTTCACGCCGCGGGGTGCTGGAGACCTCCAGGACCCTGGACCAGGTCGGGGTCTTCGCGAGGACCCTCGAAGACGCGGCACTCGTCTCCGATGCCCTCGCGGGTTACGACGCCGCGGACTGTATGAGCTTCCTGCGCGCGCGCCCGAGCGCGCTCGCGGGCGCCCGGGAGGCGCCGCCCGTCGAGCCGAACCTGGTGTGGTTCGACATGCCGTTCGCCGATCGCCTGTCGCCCGCGAGCCGCGAAGGGCTCGGCGAAATCCTGGACAGCCTCGGTGCTCGGGTGCAGACCTTTCCGCCGCCGAGCTCGTTCGCAGGCGTCGTCCATCATCAGCAGGTGATTCACGAGTACGAGATGGCTCGGGCGCTGCAAGAGGAGGTGGACGAGCACTGGGACGAAATCAGCGCGTCGTTGCAGCCGGCCCTGCAACGAGGCCTGGCGCGCAGTGACGACGAATATGCGGAAGCGCTGGCGATGGTGCAGTCCATGGCGGCTTTTTTTGTCGATGTGTTCAACGAGTACGATGCCATCGTCGCCCCCAGCGCCCCGGGTGAAGCACCTCTGAAGGAGACGGGTACCGGTGATCCGATCTTCTCGACGCTCTGGACATTCAGCGGCCTGCCGGCGCTGACCTTGCCGTTGCTGGAAGGGGAGACTGGCCTGCCGGTAGGCGTGCAGCTGGTGGGTGAGTCCGAGGGCGACGGCAGATTGTTCCGGACCGCCGCCTGGTTCCTGCGCCACCTGGATGCAGAGGCCGTCGAGATCCGCGATGATGCTTTGCAGAGGGCCGAATCATGAAGACACCCAGGAAGGTCAAGTTGGTTACCGGATTCGTTTCGACGATATCGGTCATCATCTTCGTAACCGGCCTCGCCTGGAGTATTTCCACCGGGTTCGCGGGTTTCTGGGGCGGGCTGCCATTCTGGGTCATATCCATCGCCGTGCTGGCCATGGTGGTGTACGAGTTCTGGGACGACTGCGTGCGCAGGAAGGGCAACGGCGGGTCCTAGGCGAGAGGGTGCCGGGAGCCGCGCTTCATTGACCCCGAATTCCATGCCCAGACTAGCCGCCAACCTCACCTACCTTTTCACCGAGCACGACTTCTTCGATCGCTTCGCCGCCGCCGCCGCGGCCGGCTTCCGCGGGGTCGAGTACCAGCTTCCCTACGCCTACGACAAGGCGCGCATCGCCGCAGAGCTCCGCGAGCACGGCCTCGACATGGTGCTCATGAATCTGCCCCCGGGAGACTGGGATGCCGGCGAGGCGGGCATCGCCTGTCTGCCCGGCCGGGAGCAGGAGTTCCGTGACGGCCTGGAGACGGGCATCGAGTACGCCGTGGCACTCGGCTGCCCCCAGCTGAACTGCCTCGCCGGAGTCGCGCCGCCGGATGCCGCCCCCGCCGCTCTGTTCGATACCTTCGTCGCGAATCTGCGTTTCGCCGCCGGGCGCTTCGCCGAGGCCGGTCTCATTCTGCTCATCGAGCCCATCAATACGCGGGATCGTCCCGGGTTCTACCTGTCCCGTTCCACTCAGGCCGCGGAGATCATCGATGCCGTGGGCGCCGACAACCTGTTCCTGCAGTTCGATGTCTACCACACTCAGGTGATGCAGGGTGACGTGGTCAACAACTTCAAGGCGGAGCGCGAACGCATCAGGCACGTGCAGATCGCCGACAACCCCGGCCGCCACGAGCCCGGCACCGGAGAGCTGAACTTCCCGTTCATCCTCGCCGCGCTGGACGAGCAGGGGTACGAAGGCTGGGTGAGCTGCGAGTACGCCCCGAGCGAATCGACGGTCGCATCCCTCGGCTGGGCCCGGCCCTATCTCGCGGGGCGTTGAGCCCGTCGTGCCCGCCATGCAGAGTCCGGGAGCACTGCGCATCGGCGTGAGTATCGTCGTAAGCATCGGGGAACAGCGGCTGCGCCTGCTGGCAGGCGATGAGCTCATCATGGACGTGCCGGTGTCCACGGCGGGTAACGGGCCGGGGGAGCGTATGGGCAGCGAGTGTACCCCCAGGGGGCGGCACGTCGTGCGGGCCAAGATCGGTGACGGCGCGCCCGCCGGGAGCGTATTCGTCGGCCGGCGAGCGACCGGCGAGATCTTTCACCCGGACATGCGCGTTCGCCAACCCGATCGCGACTGGATTCTCACGCGGATTCTCTGGCTGAGCGGGCTCGAGCCCGGCCGCAATCGACTCGGCGACGTGGACACGATGCGCCGATTCATCTATATCCACGGCTGCCCCGACGACGTCGATCTCGGCACGCCGGGCTCCCACGGCTGCGTCCGCATGGGCAACGCGGACGTCGTCGCGCTCTTCGAGGGGGTGCCCGTTGGGACGCCGGTGTTGATCGAGGAATAGGCGGCCCGTCCCCGGCCCGGCAGCGTTCGGCGTGCCCGGCACCGCGTTCATCATAATGCGTTGATTTGATGACGGTTTTGTGTGACAACGTGCACCGTGCGGGGCGCCCCCGAGAGGACAGGCCCGAGAGGTTGGGGATTTACCCGCCGTCGCGGTATACGTAGTATTGTTGGCCGCCGGTGAGACGCGGCCGTTCGAGGTGAAGGGGTCAACGATAAATGGGTGATAGCAACGACCAAGCCAGTGTCGAGGCGCGGGTCATGTCCGTGGTCAAGGAAGTGCTGGCGATCGAAGGTGATCCCCCGGCCCTGGACTCTTCACTCATCGACGATCTGGGGGCGGACTCCCTGGATCTCCTGTCGCTGTTTATGGCTTTGGAAGACGAGTTCGGCGGCACCATATCCGAGGAAGACGCGGAGGGGCTGTCGACGTTGAGGGACATCGTCGGGTGCATCTCGTCCAGGCTCGGAGACAACGCCGTCGCCAGCCAATAGGGCCATTTAGGGATGGGTGCAGCGCGACGGGTCGTCGTCACCGGCCTGGGTATCGTCAGCTCCATCGGGTCGGATCCGACCCGCTTCTGGGGCAACTGCCTGGAAGGTCAGAGCAGGATCTCACCTATTCCCGAGCATTGGCGCCAGTACGCCAAGCTGCACTCCTCCATCTGGTCGACGCTGGACCCCATCGACGCGGACGCGATGGGACTCACCCGTGTCGAGGTCGCCCAGAATGATCCGGTCTCGCTGATAGCGGGCAACGCCGCGCGCCAGGCCATGACCGACGCGGGCCTCGAGATCGAGCTCGTCAACAAGCGCGCGAACGCATCGCGGATCGTCGGCGTGGATCCTCATCGCGTGGGGGTTTACATGGGCACCGGCGTGGGTGGCACCAGCAGCCTCCTGGACAATTTCACCGTCCAGATCCTGTCCAGGCAGAAGCCGAAGCTCGAGGAGCTTCGCAAGAGTCTGCCCGAGGACGGGGAGGCCGGCGATACGATCGCATCGGTGCAGGAGGCTCTGCACCAGGGACGCCGCTTCAATCCGTTCATCGTTTCGATGCTGATGCCGAACGCGGTGCCCGCTCACATCGGTCTCAAGTACTCCATCAAGGGTCCGAACGTGGCCTACTGCGTCGCCTGCGCGTCGGGCACCGTCGCTATCGGTAAGGCATTCCAGGCGGTTCGGGAGGGCAGCGTGGATGTCGCCGTCTCGGGCGGCAGCGAGTATCTGGACGATCACTACGGCGGGGTCTTCCACGGCTTCGACATCGCCAAGGCGCTGGTCCGGGATTGCGAGGACCCGGAGAAGGCAAACCGTCCCTTCGACGTCAATCGTTCCGGGTTTCTATTTTCCCAGGGAGGGGCCGCGGTCCTGCTTCTCGAGGAGCTCGAGAGCGCGCGCGCCCGCGGCGCCCCGATTCTCGCCGAGGTGGCGGGGTACGCGGAGACCTTCGATGCTTACAGTGTCATGAGCATCGCGCCGGACGGGACGCAGATCGAAAGGATGATGCGGTCCGCCCTGGACGACGCGGGCCTGTCGAGCTCCGACATTCAATACGTCAACGCCCACGGCACCGGCACCCAGGCCAACGACGTCGTGGAGACCGAGGTCATCGGACGGGTGTTCGGTCGCGACGTGCTCGTGAACTCCACCAAATCGCTCGTCGGGCACACCATCGGGGCAAGCGGCGCCATCGAAGCGCTCGTGACCGTGATGTCGTTGAAAGAGCAGCGGACCCACCTCTGCAAGAATCTGGACGATCCGCTCACGGATCTGAACTTCGTGCGCGAGACCACCACCGCGCCGATGGATGCCGGCCTGACTCAGTCGTTCGCGTTCGGCGGCCACAACGCCGGTCTGATCTTCAGACGCTTCGACCAGTAGGCTCCGCCGCGCCGTCCGTGTGCTCGCGCACTCCGAGATAACCTTCCAGCTCGCAGCGGACCCGCGCGAGCTCCGAGCGAATCCGCGCGACGTCTCCGGCCCGCCGCGAGGCATCATTGCGGGCGGTCGCCGCCAGATCCCCGGCGAGATCCCGCAGCGGATTCGCGCCGATAGTGCCGGCTCCGTCCTTGAGCGCCATGGCCTGACTCTGGAGAAAGGCCCTGTCGTCGTTCTGCCAGGCGAGACTCATGCCGTCCACGACTCTCTGCGCCTCCGCCATGAAGTTGTCCGCAAGTCCCCGCACGAAGCCGTGGCCGGTTCCCAGATCCTCCAGCAGTACGAGCTTGTGGCGGTCTAGCGCCGGGCCGCTGGGATGCAGCACCGGGGGCTGCCGCGGCTCCTCCCCGCTCGAGGGGCGCGCGCGTCGCGCGGCTCGCGCCTGCCGTCCGCTCGCCAGCACGTCTGCTACGGTCCTGACCAACTGCTCGGCTTCGACGGGCTTGGTCAGGTACGCATCCATGCCGGCGTCCTCGCACTCTTTCAGTGCGTCCACCGTTGCGTTCGCCGTCAATACGATGAACGGCATATCCGCCCGGTCCATGCGCGCGAGCCGGAACAGCTTCGCCGCCTCGATGCCGCCCATCTCCGGCATGTGCATGTCGACGATCGCCAACGCGTACTCCTTCTCCTCGAGGCGCTCGAGCGCCAGCCGGCCCGTGTGCACGGTGGTGACCTGATAGCCCTCTCGCCTCAGTATCATCGAGACGACCTTCTGATTGATCGTGTTGTCGTCGGCGAGGAGAACTTCGACCATGGGGGCAGCCGCGGGGGCCGTCCCGCTGTTTCGCGGATAGTGATCGATGAGGCGGGTTACCCGCGCCGTCGCCGCCGGTGCGGGCTGCGCGCTGGCGGCGTGCAGAGCGTTGAAGAGGAGGAGCTTGTCCACGGGCAGGTGCAGGCGGGAGGTATAGCCGGCGCGCGCGAGATCATCGTCGTCGAGCCCGTCCCGCCCATTTCGCCCATCCCGAGTGGGGCCGACGAATATCATGGAGACCTGTCGCAGATCCGGCTCGCCGCGCACGGCCGCGGCGAACTCGATCGGATCCATCGCGAGTGATTTGCTGTCCACGAGTATGATGTGAAAGCCGCGCCCGTTCTGCGCGGCTCCGATTAGCCGAGCGAACGCCCGCGCTCCGTTGGGCACGTCCTCGGCCTGGTCCACCCAGCCGGACACCGTGCCGGATAGATCGCCGTGGTCGTTGTCCCTGTCCAGGATCAGCAGGACCCGCGTGTTGCCGAAGCGCGGCGGGGTGGTCGCGGCCGTGATTGGCGTCGCGCCCTGCAGTCCGAAGTCCAGACTGAACCAGAAGCGACTGCCATGGCCGGGTGAGCTCTGCAGGCCGATCCGGCCCCCCATCAGCTCGACGAGCTGTTGACTGATGGTCGTGCCGAGACCGGTGCCGCCGAAGCGCCGGGTAGTGGACTGGTCCGCCTGGGTGAAGCGGTCGAAGATCCTGCTCTGTGCCTCGTGGGAGATTCCGATGCCGGTGTCGATCACCTCGAATCGGATCGTGACGACCTCGCCGATCTCCGAGATCTTCGTCAGCCGCACCTCTACGCTGCCGGTCTCGGTGAATTTGACGGCGTTTCCGATCAGGTTGATGAGGACCTGACGCAGTTGCTGGGGATGGCCGCGAACCTGAAACGGCACGCTGGGGTCGACGAAGACATTCAGATGGATGTCCTTCTCCCGGGCCTGCGGCGCCAGCATCCTGGCCGTCGTGTTTACGAGCAGGTGCAGGTCGCAGTCCGTCTCCTCGAGATTGATCTTGCCGGCCTCGATCTTCGAGATGTCGAGGATGTCGTCGACCAGCGCGAGCAACGACTGTGCGGACGCGTTGATCGTATCCACCGAATCGCGCTGCTCGCGATCGAGATCGGTCTTCGCGAGCAGGTCGCTCATTCCGATTACACCGTTGAGCGGCGTTCGGATCTCATGGGTCATGTTGGCGAGAAAGCGGCTCTTCGCCTGGTTCGCATTTTCGGCGTGCAGGATGGCGTCGTTCAATCGCCTGATGAGGGACGAGACGTAGAAGGTCAGGCAGACGAGCCCGAGCGTCACTCCCAGTCCGAGGCTGCGATACTGAATCCAGAAGTCGCTGCTCACCTGGACCATGCCGAATCCGATGACGCTGAGGGTGAGGGCCGTGAAGAGGTATCGGTTGCCGAAACGAAAGCCGTTGTCGAAGATGACCCAGAAGTAGACGATGAACAACGGCGCCGCGGCGGCGCCGCCGCTGAACAACACGTAGGAGGTGAGTCCTGCGTCGCTCACCATGCCGGTCAGCCGTCGCCCGACGGATGATCCGGGGCTCGCGACAACCGCGATGAGAATTCCCCAGGAGACGAGCAGCGCGGATACGCCCGCGAGTCGGTGGGCGAACACGCGCGCCTCGGATGCGTCGCCGTCGAAGACGCCCGCCCAGTAGAGCCCGGCAATCACCGGCGTGACGATGGCGATCCGAACGATGGCCTGTTCGGACTGAGTATCGGGGGATCGTGCGAGGCGTTCGCGCAGCCACGCGACGCCGGCTCGAAGCGGATGTCCTGTGCGTGGTTGCGCGGCTTCTTTCACGGCAAAAAAAGCCGTCGCCGCGGCGGTCGGTGCT